>DASXIR010000197.1:0-29474 GCA_036497895.1 Vicinamibacterales bacterium
TACGAGAGCGACGTCGCGTGGATGGAACTCAAGGGCGCGATCGAGCCGACCATCGGGCCGTACGAAGTCTACGAAGACGAGTTCTTCAACTACAAGGCGGCCTTCGAATCCTACGTCACGATTCAGGACGATGCCGAGACGGCCAAGCTGCAGAAGTTCGCGGCGCAGCTGCAGGACATCGAGGACAACCTGCCGATCGATCCGAAGTATCGCAACCCGAAGCTCGGCGCGCTCGCCCCGATCACGGTGGTGAACGAAATCTACGCGTCCGGCGACGGCAACCGTGGCGTGCAGACAGCGGCGTTCAACCTGCCCAACGACGAGCGCGTCCTTCGGGAAAAGGGCGCCAAGCGGGTGATGCTGAAAAACGTGCAGGATGCGAAGTTTGCCAAAACGCTGCTGCCCATTTCCCGCATCGTCCTTGGCGTGGGCGATCAGCCGAGCCTGGCGTTCGAGGCGTTCTTCACGCACATCGTGGTTCACGAGTTGATGCACGGCCTCGGGCCGCACAGCATCACGGTCAACGGACGCCAGACGACCGTACGGCAGCAGCTGAAGGAAACCTACAGCGCGCTCGAAGAGGCCAAGGCCGACATCTCCGGCCTGTTCGCGATTCAGCACATGATCGACAAGGGCGCGCTGCCGAAAACGCTCGAGTCGTCGGTCTACACGACATTCCTGGCATCCGCCTTCCGGTCGATTCGCTTCGGCGTGAACGAGGCGCACGGCAAAGGCATCGCCATTCAGCTGAACTACCTGCTGGACTCGCGCGGTTTTACTGTCAGAAGTGACGGAACGTTCGCGGTCAACCCGGATCGGGTGAAGGAGGGCGTGACCGGCTTGACTCGCGAGATCATGATGATTCAGGCGGAAGGCGACTACGCCGCGGCCAAGGCGCTGGGCGACCGGCTCGGGGTGGTTCGGCCCCAGGTTCAACGGATTCTTGATCGCCTCGCTGACATTCCTGTCGACATCGAGCCGCAATTCAAGACCGCGGATCAACTGACGGGTTTGACGAAATAATCACCCCCTCCTGCTGATCTTTCGACTGGCGCCGGCCGGTTGAATCTGGCAGTCTGAGATCCTCGTCGTTGGTCACGCGCAGTCCTCGTCCTGCCGAACCGCGCTTCCCCAGCGTTGGCCGGGGCGTCGCTCAGGTGGCGGAGTTTGGCGATCCCAACACTACGATTGCTGCTCATCGAAGACTCGGAGGACGATGCCGCGCTCGTCGTGCGAACTCTTGCGCGCGGTGGCTACGACGTCGCCTGCGATCGTGTGGACACTCCCGCAGCGCTGCTCGCGGCGCTCGACCGCCAGATGTGGGACATCGCCATCGCCGACTACACGATGCCGCGCTTCACCGGCACCGCGGCGTTGCAGCTGGTGCGCGAACACGACGCGGACCTGCCGTTCGTTTTCGTGTCCGGCACGATTGGCGAAGATGCCGCCGTCGCCGGCATGCGTACCGGCGCTCACGACTACATCATGAAAGGCAATCTTGCCCGGCTGCTGCCAGCGGTCGAGCGCGAGCTCCGCGAAGCCGGGGTGCGCCGCGAGCGTCGCCGCGTCGAACAGCGCCTCGCCTACCTCGCCTATCACGATGCCCTCACCGACCTGCCGAACCGGACGCTGCTGCACGATCGTCTCGAGCAGGCCGTGCGGGTCGCCAACCGCGAGAACACGCCGCTGGCGCTGTTGCTGATGGACCTGAACGGATTCAAGGACGTCAACGACTCGCTCGGTCACCAGACCGGCGATCGCGTGCTGCAGCACGTCGCGGAGCGCATGCGCGCCACCGTTCGAGGCGCCGACACCGTGGCGCGGCTCGGCGGCGACGAATTCGCGCTGCTGTTTCCGATCAACGACATCGACGGAGCACTGCTCGCTGCGCAGAAGGTGTTGCAGGAAATCGAGCGTCCGTGCGTCATCGACCGTCATCCGCTGAGCGTGCGCGCGAGCGTCGGCATTGCCTGCCTGCCCGACCACGGCGTCTCCTCGGAGACGCTGTTGCAGCGTGCCGATGTGGCGATGTACCTCGCCAAGAGCGACCGCGTCGGCATCGCGGTGTACGACGCTGGCCGCGACCGGCAATCGCACCGGCGTCTCTCGCTCATCTCGGCCCTCCAGCAGGCGCTCGCCGAGCGTCAGTTCTTTCTCGAATACCAGCCGATTCTCCACCTCGCCAGCGGTCGGGTTGACGGCGTCGAGGCGCTGGTTCGCTGGAATCATCCGCAACAGGGAACGGTGCTGCCCGGAGACTTCGTCGAGCTTGCGGAGCAAACCGGCCTGATTGCGTCGCTGACCGCGATGGTGCTCGACACCGCGCTGGGCGAATGGAATGGCGCGGCCGCCGGGTCGATTGCCCGGATCGCGGTCAACCTGTCGCCCCGGGTCCTGCAGGATCCGGATCTGCCCGAGCGCATCGCCGAAATGCTGGCCCGGCACAGCGCGCGGCCCGAGACGCTGGCCTTCGAGATCACCGAGAACATTCTGATGTCGGACCCGGCGCGATCGATGGACGTCCTCAAGCGTCTGCACGGGATGGGCGTGCGCCTGGTGATCGACGATTTCGGGACCGGCTATTCGTCGCTCAGTTATCTGCGCAGGCTGCCGGTGGACGAGCTCAAGATCGATCGCTCGTTCGTGACCGGCCTGGGCACGGTACAGGACGAGGTGATCGTGAAGTCGACGATCGATCTCGCGCACAATCTGGGCCTCACCGTCGTCGCCGATGGCGTCGAGACCAGCGTCGAACAGGCGCGTCTGGCGGCGATGGGTTGCGACGCGGTGCAAGGCCTCTTCATCAGCCCACCAGCTCGCGCCGACCGGATTCAGTGCTGGCTGAAGGAACGTGCGGCACCGAGGTCGGCGTGACTGCCCGCCGCCGCTGGTTGACGCACCCGGCCATCCATACTGCGGCGTTCATCGGTCTGCTGCTGGTGATGGTGACGGGGCGGATTGCCTATCGGCTCGCACACGCCTTTCCCGAATACGCCGAGTGGATGGCGCGTACCTACGACATCCCGGCCACGCCCGCCGCGCACGAGCAGATGGTCCACCAGCGGATCACCCGCGCCAACATGATCGTGAGCCGCGTCAGCATCTTCGTCACCGTCGGCGTGCTGCTGGGTGTCACTCTGATCGTGACCAGTCACGTGCTGCTGATGCGCGAGATCCGCCGCCGTGAGGAGGTCGAGCGCATCTTGCAGAACACGAACCGCGAACTCGAGTCGTTCAGCTATTCGGTGTCGCACGACCTGCGTGCGCCGCTGAGAAGTATCGACGGCTTCAGTCAGGCGCTGCTCGAGGACGCCGGGCCGTCGCTGGCGCCGGAGGCGCAAGGGCACCTCGCCAGAATTCGCCACGCCACCCAGAGGATGGGGCTGCTGGTGGACGATCTGCTGACGCTCTCGAAGGTCGCGCGCACCGAGATGAAGCGTGAGCGCGTCGATCTCAGCGACCTGTCCGCACACATTGTCAGCGAACTGCGCCGGCAGGCGCCGGAGCGCGTCGTCCACGTGACGGTGACGCCTGGTCTCGCTGCTCGTGGCGATGCGCGATTGTTGAGCCAGGCGCTCCAGAATCTGATCGAAAACGCCTGGAAGTTCACCAGCCGTCGCGACGTCGCTGCGATCGACGTGGGCCAGACCCGAGACGGTTCGGGGACCCAGACCTTCTTCGTGCGTGACAACGGCGCCGGTTTCGATCCGGACTATGCCGACAAACTGTTCGGCCCGTTTCAGCGGCTTCACGGCTCTTCGGAATTTCCCGGCACCGGCATCGGCCTCGCCACCGTCCAGCGCATCATCCATCGTCACGGCGGACGCGTCTGGGCCGAGGGACAGGTCGAGCAGGGCGCCTGCTTCTATTTCACGCTGGCCTAGCCAGGACGGTTCCCCCATGCACGAGATCCTGCTCGTCGAAGACAACCCCGATGACGTCGAGCTGACGCTGCGGGCGTTTCGCAAGAGCAACATCGCCAACGACATGATCGTCGCGCGCGACGGCATCGAAGCGCTTGATTACCTGTTTTCGACCGGGATTCACGCCGGCCGTCCCGGCGACCTGCCCCAGGTGGTGCTGCTCGACCTCAATCTGCCGAAGGTGGAGGGTCTTCAGGTGCTGCAGCGCATCCGCGCCAATCCAAAAACGCGGCTCCTGCCAATCGTCATCCTGACCTCGTCAATCGAAGAGCAGGATCTGGTCAGCGGCTATCGCCTCGGGGCCAACAGCTATATCCGCAAGCCGGTCGATTTTCAGGAATTCGTCGAAGCGGTGCGCCAGCTCGGCCTGTACTGGCTGCTACTGAATCAGGTGCCGCCCGTCCCTTGACCTTATACTTCACTACAGGGTCGATACTTCCTGTATGTGGATCAGCCAGACCGCCAAAGAAGCCGGCGTCAATACCCAGACATTGCGCTACTACGAGCGGCGGGGATTGCTGCCCAAGCCGCCGCGCCGCGACTCCGGCTATCGGGAGTATCCGGACGATGCCGTGCGGATTGTGCGGTTCATCAAGCGAGCGCAGGAGCTCGGCTTTTCGCTCGACGAGATCGAGGATCTGGTGCGCCTTCGCGGCGTCCGTCGCGCCGAGCGGCAACGGGTGCGCAGCATCGCTGAAAAGAAGATCGTCCAGATCGACGAGAAGATTGCACATCTGCAGGCGATGCGTCAGGCGCTCTCGACGTTGGTGGAGTCGTGCCACCACGGCGGCGCCGCCGAGTGCCCGATCATCGATGCGCTGAACGAGGCGAAGTGACCGCGCTCGATCCCGTCTGCGGCATGACCGTGAATCCGGACACGGCGGCAGCACATGTCGAGCGCGACGGCCAGACCTACTACTTCTGTTCAAAGGTCTGCGCGGAAAAGTTTCGGGGGCCGGCACCGGCCACCTCGCATGCCGAAGCTTCCGATTGGGTGTGTCCGATGCATCCGGAGATCGTGCGCGATCGACCGGGAGCGTGTCCGATCTGCGGCATGGCGCTCGAGCCGCGGGTTGCAACGCTCGGTGACGCTCCGAATCCCGAGCTTGCGGACATGTCGCGGCGATTCCAGATCGGGCTGGCGCTCGGCGCGCCGGTTTTTCTCGTCACGATGGGCGATATGGTGAGCGGCGGAGCGCTCGGCCATCGCCTTGGTGCAGGCGTCGTCAACTGGGTCGGGCTGCTGCTGGCGACGCCGGTCGTTTTCTGGTGCGGCTGGCCGTTCTTTGTGCGCATGTGGCGGTCGCTGGTGACCGCGAGCCCGAACATGTTCACGCTGATCGGCCTCGGCGTCGGCGCCGCGTACAGTTACAGCGCCCTCGCGACGATCGCGCCCGGCCTGTTCCCCGACGGCTTCCGGATGCATGGTGCGGTCGAGACTTACTTCGACACCACCGTCGTCATCGTCGTGCTGGTGCTGATGGGACAGGTGCTCGAGCTGCGAGCCAGGGATCGAACCGGCGCCGCCATTCGGCAGCTGCTGGCGCTCGCGCCGACCACCGCTCGAATCGTGCGCGACGGCCGGGAGTACGACGTGCCGCTCGACGCTGTTCAACCGGGAGACGTGCTGCGGGTGCGGCCAGGCGAGAAGGTTCCGGTGGATGCCGTGATACTCGATGGTGGCGCCGCCGTGGACGAATCGATGGTGACGGGCGAGTCCATTCCCGTGGACAGACAGCCAGGCGACCACGTGATTGGTGGAACGATTGCCGTCAACGGGACCTGCACGATTCGTGCGGAGCGGGTCGGGCGCGACACGCTGCTGGCGCAGATCGTCCGCATGGTCGGTGAAGCGCAGCGAACGCGGGCGCCGATTCAACGTGTGGCAGACCGTGTCGCAGCCTACTTCGTGCCGGCGGTCGTCGTTGTCGCAATCGTCGCGTTCGTGGCGTGGGCCGCGTGGGGACCGCAGCCGCGCCTCGCAAACGCGCTGGTCAGCGCCGTGTCGGTATTGATCATTGCCTGCCCCTGCGCGCTCGGGCTCGCGACGCCGATGGCGATCATGGTCGGCACCGGGCGCGGTCCCCGCGCCGGCGTCCTCGTCAAGGACGCCGAAGCCCTCGAACTGCTCGCGCGCGTGGACACGCTCGTCGTGGACAAGACGGGAACGCTGACCGAAGGGCGGCCGCGGGTTACCGCGATCGACGCCGTCGCCGGCTGGCGTGAGGAGGATCTCCTGCGGCTCGCCGCGGCGGTCGAACGAGGCAGTGCCCACCCGCTCGCAGCGGCAATCGTCGACGCTGCCGACGAAAACGGCGGCGCGGGAGCCCCCGCGAGCGAGTTTCATTCGGACACCGGCCAGGGCGTGACGGCGCGGGTCGAGGGAAAACTCGTGCAACTCGGCAACGCGGATTGGATGAGCAGCCGCGGCATCGCGACCGCCGCGCTCACTGATTGGGCCGACCAGCGGCGCAGAACCGGTCAGACGGTGCTGCTGATGGCGGTGGACGGCCAGGCCGCGGGCGCCATTGCCGTCGCGGACGGTATTCGGCCTGGCGCTCGTGAGGCGATCGATCAGCTTCGCCAGGAAGGACTGACGGTCGTCATGTTGACCGGCGATCATCACGTCACGGCGAATGCGATTGCCGGAGAGCTTGGGATCAGTGACGTCAGGTCGGATGTCTTGCCGGCGGATAAGCGACAGATCATCGCCGCCTTGCAGTCCGCTGGACACCTGGTGGCGATGGCCGGCGACGGCGTCAACGATGCCCCGGCTCTGGCGCAGTCCACCGTCGGAATCGCAATGGGCTCCGGAACGGACGTCGCGATGGAAAGCGCCGGGATCACGCTCGTCAGAAGCGATCCCCGCGGCATCGTGCGCGCCCGGCGTCTGTCGCGCGAGACGGTGACGAGCATCCGGCAGAACCTGTTTCTCGCCTTTGTCTACAACATCGTCGGCGTGCCAATCGCGGCAGGGCTGCTGTTTCCGTTCATCGGTCTGCGGGTCAGCCCGGTGTGGGCCAGCGCAGCGATGACCTTGAGCTCGCTGTCGGTGATTCTGAACACGCTGCGGCTGCGGAACCGACCGCTGTAGGGCGTAGACGCCTTCGAGACAATCCGTTACATCCTGCCGGCGCCTGCTGCACGCGTAGTATTCTTTTCGCGTCCCTTATCGGAAGGCTCACCGTTTTCTTATGCGTTTCTCAGTCATTTTAATCAGCGCAGCGCTGGCGTCCAGTGCGTGTACGAAGAGCGAAACTGCGCAGGCACGAGGCCGCGATGGCGCCGCCAAGTCGGTCAAGACCGAATTGGTTCGCCAGGAATCGATGAAGCGCTCGGTCGATCTGGTGGGCACGCTCGCCGCCGTCGACGAGGTGACCATCTCCTCCGAGGCGGACGGCAAGGTCAGCAAGTTGCTCGCCGACCTCGGCGATCGCGTCAAGGCGGGCAGTGTGCTGATCGAACTCGACAGCGAGAAGCAGCAATACAACTTCGACCAGCAGAAAGCGACGCTTGCCCGTGCGCTGGCACAGTACGGCGCGGCCGACTCGCAGCACTTGCCGCCGGTCGAACGGACGCCCGATGTACAGAAGGCAAACGCGGATCTCGTGCAGGCGAAGCAGGCGCTCGATCGAGCCGATCAGCTGTTTACTCGCAAGCTCGTCCCCCAGCAGACGCTGGACGATGCCAATGCGGCCTACCAGTCTAAGAAGGCCAGTTACGACTCATCACTGCAGAACGCCCAGAATCTGCGGGCGAGCATTCAGGTGTCGGAAGCCAACGTCAGGCTGGCCGACCGGCAGCTGCGCGACACCGTAATCCGCGCGCCGTTTGACGGCATCGTCGAGAAACGCATGGTCAACCTCGGCGAACTGGTCAAAACGCAGATGCCGGTCATGGCCGTGGTCCGGGTCGATCCACTGAAGGTGGTGGCGGAGATTCCCGAGAAGATGGCGCCGTGGATCAGCGGCGGTCAGCCAGTGGAACTGCACGTCGACGCCTATCCCGACAAAGTTTTCACCGGCAAGATCTCCCGCATCAGCCCCGCGGTCAACACCGCGACGCGCGCGTTTCCGTTCGAAGCGCTGGTTCCGAACGGCGACACCGTGCTCAAGCCGGGCACCTTCGCCCGCGTCCACATCCAGAGCGGCAAGATCGACGACGTCCTGACGCTGCCGTATACGGCGATGCAGTATCGCTACGGCGTCAACCGCGTCTTCGTCGTCAACGGCGACACGCTCATCGCTCACGAACTCAAGGTCGGCGATCGCCTCGGCGATCGGATCGAGATTCTCACCGGCGTGAAGGCGGGCGATCAGGTCGCGATGACCGACATCGAGAAGCTGACCGACGGCCAGAAGGTAACGACCAAGTAAGGGACGCCATCCGGCTGTCCAGGGGATCCGCAACATGCTGTCTGAACTGTGCGTGCGCCGTCCGGTGTTCGCCACGATGCTGGTGATGTCGTTCGTGGTGCTGGGCATCTTCTCGTTCCGTGGCCTCGGCGTGGACCTCTTTCCAAAAGCCGACCCCGCCACGGTCAACGTCCAGCTGTCGCTGCCCGGCACCAGCCCGGACGAGATGGCGACCTCGGTGGTCGAGCCGATGGAGGAGACGCTCAGTGGTGTCGCCGGCATCGACGAACTGTCGGCCCGCATGTCCGAGGGTTCGGCGATGATCACGGTCCGCTTCGTGCTCGACCGCGATATCAATGATGCGGCCAACGACGTTCGCGAAAAAGTGGCGAGCGCGATGAAGAACGTGCCGCCGCAGCTGCTGCCGCCGGTCATCACCAAAGTGGATCCCGACTCGGATCCGGTGATGTCGGTGGTGGTCTCGTCGAAGGGCATGAGCCTGCGGACGCTGACCGAGATCGCGGACAAACAGATCTCCCGGGTGATTCAGACCGCTGATGGCGTCGGCCAGGTCAGTATTTCCGGCGGCCGCGCCCGCGAAATCCACATCGTCGTCGACATCGAGAAGCTGAACGCGTTCGGCCTCTCGCTCGACCAGGTGAGCAATGCTCTGGTCAACGAGAACATCGAGGTCCCGGGCGGCGCAGTCGAGCAGGGGAAAGGTCAGATGCTGCTGCGGACCCTCGGCCGCGTCGACTTGACCGAGGACTTCAACGGCATCGTCGTTGCGACCAAGAACGGGACGCCGATCCGCATCTCCGACCTCGGATATGCGGAGGACACGTCGGAGCGCCCGGTGTCGGCGGCCTGGATGGGCGGCACGCCCGCGGTGATTCTCGACATCCGCCGCGCCATGGGCGAAAACACCGTCGATGTGATCGAAGGCGTGCGGACCAAGCTCGATCGGCTGCGGCGGACCCTGCCCAAGGCGGTGGTGCTGACGATCATCCGCGACGACTCCAAGTTCATCTACGCCTCGGTCGAATCGCTCGAGGAACACCTGATCTTCGGCAGCCTGTTCGCGGCCATCGTCGTGATGTTCTTCATGCGCAACATCCGCGCGGTGATGATTTCCGCGCTGGCGATCCCGGCATCGATCATTTCGACGTTCACGCTGATGCGGATCATGGGGTTCACGCTGAACAACATGACGCTGCTCGGCATCACCCTGGCCGTCGGCATCGTGATCGACGATGCGATCGTGGTGCTCGAGAACATCTTCAGGTTCATCGAAGAAAAGCACTGCACGCCGTTCGAAGCGGCGATCGAAGGCACCCGCGAAGTCGCGCTGGCGGTGATGGCGACAACCCTGTCGCTGGTCGTGATTTTCCTGCCGATCGCCTTCATGACCGGCTACGCCAAACGCTTCATCAACCCGTTCGGCTGGACGATGGCGTTCTCGATTCTGGTATCGATGCTGGTCAGTTTCACGCTGACGCCGATGTTGAGCTCGCGCTTCCTGAAGCTCGCCGACGCCGAGGCCGACCACAAGACCAAGGAGCAGGGCTTCTTCCACTGGCTCGACGAGACCTACACCAGACAGGTGCGGTGGGCGCTCGATCATTCGTGGGTGATCATCACCATCTCGATCGTGACCCTGGCCATGACGATTCCACTGAACCGGATGGTCGGGCGCGAGTTCGTGCCCAACGAAGACATGGGCGACTGGACGATCCACGTGGATGCGCCTGAGGGCACCTCGCTCGAAGGCACCAGCGATCTGGCGTTCCAGCTGATGAAGGAGCTGGACGGGATCGAGGGCGTGGCACAGATTGAGCCGTCGATCGGCGTCAGCGGCGGCGGCGGGTCGACGCACATCCACTTCCTCTGTCAGGCGTTGCCGCTCGATGCCCGGAAGAATACGCAGGCACAGATCATCACGGAAATGCGGAAGCGTCTGGCCGCGCATCCAGGCAACCGGCCGGCGATCACCTCGCGGAACGCCCTCGGCAGCGGCGAAGGCGTAGGCGGCTACGCCATTTCCGCCAACCTTCTCGGCCCGGACATGGATCAGTTGGCGGAGTACTCGTTGAAGGCCGTCGCTTTGGCGCAGAAGACTCCGAGCCTGGCCGAGCCAAAGGTATCGCTCACCGTCTCGAACCCGGAGATTCACGTGTCGGTGGATCGACGGCGCGCCGCCGATCTGGGCGTACGAATGGCGACCGTGGGCAATACCCTGCGTCTGGCGGTGGCCGGCGACGACGAGATCTCGAATTTCCGCGAGGGCGCCGAGCGCTACCCGGTGAAAATCCGCGTGCTCGAGAGCCAGCGCCGGG
This sequence comes from Vicinamibacterales bacterium, assembly GCA_036497895.1. Lineage (GTDB taxonomy): Bacteria > Acidobacteriota > Vicinamibacteria > Vicinamibacterales > CAVVIG01 > CAVQFC01. The sequence continues at coordinate 10,615 of DASXIR010000197.1, forward strand.
ACATCGCCGAGATCGGCCGGCTGACGGTGCCGTCCGCGACCGGCCCGGTGCGCATCGACAACATCGCCAAGATCGATCGCGGTCTCGGACCGAGCGCCCTGCAGCGGTCGAATCGTCAGTACACGGTGATGATGACCGCCGACGTGGCGCCTGGGCACGCCCTCGACGAGGCCTCGGCCGATGTCCGCAAGCTGTTCGCGGACTTGAACATGCCGCCGGCGATGTCCTATCGGCTGCAGGGTCAGTCGCAGATTCTCGACGAGACCACCACCAACCTGATCATGGCGATCGCGCTCGCGATGATCTTCGTCTACATGGTGCTGGCGTCGCAGTTCGAAAGCTTCATCCAGCCGATCGTCATCATGCTGGTGCTGCCGATCTCGGTGCCGTTCGCGATGTTCACGTTGTGGATCACCGGCCGCACCCTCAATCTGTGGAGCGCGCTGGGGATGCTGCTGTTGCTCGGCATCGTGAAGAAGAACTCGATTCTGCAGGTCGACTACGCCAACACTCTGCGCAGCCAGGGCATGCCGCTGCGCGAGGCGATCGTGCAGGCGTGCCGGACCCGGCTGCGACCGATTCTGATGACCACGCTCGCGATCATCGCCGGCCTGATTCCGACTGCCCTCGGCATCGGTATCGGCGGCACCGGCCGTTCGGCGATTGCGGTTACAGTCGTCGGCGGTCAGTCGCTGTGCCTGTTCCTGACGCTGCTGTTGGTGCCGGTCGCGTACGTCAAGTTCGACGCGCTCGAGCAGACGGCGCTGAATCAGGGTTGGCGGGGGCTTCTCGGTCGATTCAAGACGCCGCGCCGACTCGATACGGCACACGAAAAAGCCTAGCCCCACGCCATGGCTGATGGCTAAGGGCTAATGGTCAGGGACGGATGGCCATCTCCGTGGCCTTCGTTCACTGACCCCTTGACGGCGACGACTGCGCGGTCCGGATCGCCTGGGTGATCATTGCTTTCAGTTGCGATGCTTCATCGAGTTCCCAGGCGACTTCCTCGGCGGCGGCGAGTCGAGCCGCAATCGCAAGTCGCAGCCAGTAAATCGATTCGCGGCTCTCCTTCCTTGAGATCGCAAGCTTGGCGATGAAGTCGGGCTTGGTCTGCGCCCCCTCTGCCTCCTCGGCGTTGGCACCTATCGATGTTCCGCAGTCGAAGAGCTGATCGGCTATTTTTCTAGCCGCCGGTCCCCCTTTCCAGAAGCGCTCGCAGAGCGGCACGATTCGGCAGGCGAAGCCAAACGCACGTTCAGAGATGATTCTCGATGCCATGCTCGAACCCGTTCAAGAACCGGACCGAGCCGTCTGCGCTGCGACGCAACGCGCTTCAAGACGAAACGTGGCAGAATCGGCAACGGGCGTCTTCGGAAGGATTGCCGAGTGTGCCAGGGCATTGATAAGTGGCCATCCGGAGTAGCCATCGTCCATGACCATTAGCCATAAGCCATCAGCCATGACAAAGATCCTTCTGAGCGTGTTTCTACTGAGCGTCACCGTCCTTGGACAAAGCGACTCCGACATCCTCGCGAAGATTCGTACCGAGGGTCTCGAACATTCCCAGGTCGTGCCGGTGTTCGACATGTTCACGGTGACGATCGGGCCGAGGCTGACGGCGTCGCCGGCGCACAAGCGCGCGGCCGAGTGGGTGCGGGACCGCCTGGCCTCCTACGGCTTGACCAATGCCCACCTCGAGCCCTGGAAGTTCGGCCGCGGCTGGACCGTCGAGAAGCTGACGGTCGAGATGATCGAACCCCGTTACCTGCCGCTCATCGCCTACGCGGACGGCTGGTCGGCATCGACCGCCGGGGAGATTGTCGCCGCCCCCGTGTTCGTCGGCGGCAAGTCGTCGCAAGACGTCGCGGCGCAACGGGCGCAGCTCAAAGGCGCGATCGTCATGACGCAGCCAATCATGACGACGTTCATCCGCAAGGACAGGCCGCAGCCGACCGACCCGAACTACGTGCCGATGTCGGCTGCCTATGCGACATCGGTCGGCCAGCGCGGCAACGGCCGCGGCGCCGCCACGAGCGGCGCCGAAACGCCGCCGCAACGCAATCAGAGGGTCACCGAGATCCTGAAGGAAGCCGGCGCCGGCGTGATCCTGAAGCCGAGCCAGGGCGAGCACGGAACCGTGTTCGTGACCGGGCGTGATGGCGGGCCAGGCGCGACGCCCTCGATCACCATGAGCGGCGAGCAGTACAACATGATTGTCGGCTTCATGGAGCAGAAGATCCCGGTGAAGCTGCGCGTCAACGTGGAGTCGAAGTTCTACGACGCGGACAACGGCAACGCCTACAACGTGATCGCCGAATTGCCCGGCAGCGATCCGGTGCTCAAGGACGAAGTCGTGATGATCGGCGGTCACCTCGATTCGTGGCACACCGGGGTCGGCGCGACCGACAATGCCGACGGTTCTACGACCGTGATCGAAGCGATGCGGATCCTGAAGGCGATCGGTGCGAAGCCGCGCCGGACGATTCGCGTGGCGTTGTGGGGTGGCGAAGAGCAGGGGCTGCTGGGGTCGAAAGCGTGGGTGACCGAGCACCTGGCCGGCGAGAAGAACGCCGCTGCCCGCGACAAGTTCGACGTTTACTACAACATCGACAACGGAACCGGTCAGATCTACGGTTGGTACCTCCAGAATCAGGAGGAGGTGCGTCCGATCTTCGATAGCTGGCTGGAGCCGCTCAAGAGCCTCGGCGCCCGGCGCAACGTCAGCGAGCCCGTCGGATCCACCGATCATCTCAGCTTCACCGATGTCGGCGTGCCGGGATTCAACCCGATCCAGGACTACGTCAACTACGACATCCGCACTCACCACACCAACATGGACACGACTGATCGTCTCAACGTGGACGACATCCGTCAGGCGGCGATCGTGATGGCGACCTGGGCGTACAACTCCGCCAACCTCGATCGGAAACTGCCGCGGCCCTCGCCACCCAAGTAGGGACGGAGGCAATGACCTATCTGCACGCCCAAGAACAGGCTGGCCTTATCAGACTGGTGAAACGGTAATGGCGCTGTTCGAGCACCTGGCCGGCGCGACGGTATTCGACCTGGAGCAGCCGCGCTTCGCCGGCATGCCGATCCACCCGGCGCACAAACCGGGTTACCACTACAGCCTCTACCGGCGTCACCGCGATTCCTATCGCCCCGACACCGACGGTCCGCGATCCGGTTCGTCCGGGATCCTGTCGATGATGGAGCACAGCGGCACGCACATCGATGCGTTGTGCCACCAGGCTTGCGACCTGACGCTCCACGGCGACGTCAAGAGCGAGACGGTGGAGGGGAGCGCCGGCTACCGCGCGCTCGGCGTGGAAACGATCCGGCCGTTACTCGTGCGAGGCGTGCTGATCGACGTGGCACGCTGGAAGCAGGTCGAGCGGCTGCCGTTGCACTATGCGATCACCGCTGACGATCTCGAGAGCGCCGCACGCGCCTGCGGTGTCACGATCGGTCGCGGTGACGTGGTCCTGGTGCGCACCGGCTACGGCGCATGCTGGAAGGAGGCGGATACCTATCTGAACGGCGCTGGAATGTCCAAGGGCGCCAATATCTGGGTGGCAGCGCGTGGCGTGGTGGCCGTAGGGGCCGACAATGCCGCCTGGGACGAGATGACGGAGCGCGATCCTGACACGAACATGACGCTGTTCGGCCACGCGCACCTGCTGGTCAGGCACGGCATCTACATCATCGAGAATCTCAATCTCGAGGCGCTTGCCTCCGGCCGGCATTACGAGTTCGCGTTCGTCGGGATTCCCTTGAAGCTCGTCGGCGCGACCGGCTCACCGATTCGTCCGCTCGCGCTGGTCTAATCAGAACGCGTTCCCGATCAGTTGATCGAGCACGAGCCGGGACCGCGCGGGTCCCCACAGGATCCGCACGCGCCAGCCGGACGATCGGAAAACGACTTCGACGTGCCGCCGGTCTGCGCCGCGAACACTGACATCAACTTCTGCAACCGATCGCTCGCACAGGACGGGCACGCCGGCGTCCGGTCCGCGCGCGTCAGGTGCTCGAACCGGTGGCCGCAGCCCAGACACTCGTATTCAAAAAGAGGCATACGGTATTCTAAGCCGGCCGATGTCCATTCTTGCCGCCGTGATGCCGGCGCCGCGCGCACCCATCGAGATCCGGGAATTTCCCGAGCCGGCCCTCGAGCCGGGGTCAGTACTGCTGCGCACCCTCTATTCCGAAGTCTGCGGCACGGACGTCCACATCTGGCACGGACGTCTGGCCGGAGTACCGTTTCCAATCATCCCCGGCCACGTGTCGGTTGGCATCGCCGAAAAGATTCGCGGCGACGTTCGCACAGTTGACGGCGTCCCCATCGTCGAGGGCGATCGGCTCGCGTTTTTCGATGTCCACCGCACCTGTGGGCGCTGCCGGGCCTGTGCGGTCACGCGGACGCCGACGCGCTGCGAGGCTCGCCGCGTCTACGGGATCACCGATTCGGCCAGCGACGGTTTGTTCGGTGGCTGGGCACAAGCGATCTACCTCGAGCCTGGTGTCGCGATGGCCGTGCTACCGGCGTCGGTGCCGGCGGAGACCTACATCAGCGGCGGTTGCGGGTTGATCACCGCCGTCCACGCCGTCGAGCGTGCCGCAATCAACCTCGGCGACACTGTTCTCGTGCAAGGCACCGGCGCCGTCGGTCTCAGCGTTATCGCGCTGGCCCGTCTGGCGGGTGCTACCCGAGTCATCGCGTTCGGTGCGCCTGCCGATCGTCTCGAACTCGCTGCCGGCATGGGCGCGGATTTCATCGTCGATATTCAGATCACTGGACCCGACGAGCGGGCAGCGATCGTTCGTCAGGCCACGGCTGGACTCGGTGTCGACGTCGCGATTGAGGCGGCCGGCTCTGCACGCGCGTTCGAAGAAGCGCTGACCCTGATCCGCGACGGCGGGCGCTACGTCATTGCCGGCCACTACACCGACGCCGGTGTGAGCACGGTCAACGTGCACCAGCACATCAACCGCAAGCACCTCGAAATCCGCGGCTGCTGGGGGAGCGAAGTCGGTCATTTCGTCAGGGCGTTGCGCCTGCTCGATCGGCATCATGAATCGATTCCGTGGCGGGCGATCGGTGCCAGGATCTATGCCCTCGACGATCTGAATCAGGCGCTCGCCGACGCCGAAGCGATGCGTCTCCCGAAAGCCCTTGTCAAACCCAACTGACCCGGCGCTCGAGCCGGCCGACATTCCGCATCCGCTGGCGGCGATCCGGATTGCTCTCTGCGCGCTGGGGTTCAGGCTGATCTCGGCGGGACTCGCGTGGTTCGCGAATCTTGCCTTTGCGCCTGACCAGCCGGCGCAGACGACGATGTTCGGCCAGCCGAGCGCGTTCTGGGATCCGTTCACGCGATACGACGCCGGTTGGTATTACCAGATCGCGCGCAATGGCTACCTGTTCGTCGCGGGCGGACCGCCGGTCGGCGTAGGCAAGCCGGGCAAGATCGCCTACTTCCCGCTGTATCCGCTGCTGACGCGATTCGCCAGCCGCCTATTCGGCCACGCTGACGCCGACATTTACTTCGGCGGCATTCTCGTGTCGTGGCTCTCGTTTGCACTGGCGATGGTGGCGCTGTTCTACCTCGCGCGTCTCGATCTCCCGCAGCGTCGTGCCGAACGCGCGGCCCTGCTGGCCGCAATCTTCCCGTTCAGTTTCTTTTTCGGAATGGTCTACACCGAAGCGTTGTTTCTGCTGCTGGCGGTGGCGAGCTTTTACGCCTTTCGGACGAGGCAGTGGGTACTCGGCGGCGTCTGTGGCGGACTCGCGACCGCGACCAGGGTCACGGGGATTCTGATGATCGTCCCGCTCGCGTGGATCGCGTGGCGCACCGTCGGGACCAATCGGCGCGACCGCATCCTGGCGCTGGTCGGACTGCTGCTGGTCACCGGCGGTATCGGCGCCTATTCGATCTATGTGTACCAGTTGAGCGGCAATCCGTTCGAATGGGCCGCCTCGATCACGCGATGGGGCTACCATCCCGGCGGCCGGCCATGGATGATGCCGGTCCGGCTGGTCGGAGAATTGCTGACGCATCCGTATCGATACTTATCGACCGACAAGATGGCGCTTTACGACACGCTTTACGGCGTCACCGGAATTCTGTTCGCGTGCGCGATTCCGTTTGTCTGGTATCGGTTCGGTGCAGCCTACGGATTGTTCATGCTGCTGAACCTCTGGCTGCCACTGTCCTCGGGTGTGTTCGAAGGCGTCGGACGCTACTGTTCGGTGCTGTTCCCGTGCTTCATCTGGCTGGCGTCGCAGCGTTCCCGTGTGTTCGCCACGCCGCTGGTCGTGTTCTTTGCGTTGGTCTACACGCTCGGCCTGGCGCTCTTCGTCACGATCCACCCGCTATTCTGAGCAGCTCCCCATACGCAGCGGTCGCTTTATCGGCGCAACGTATAGACCCGTCCTGCGCCTTCGACGTGCGTCAACGTCAGACGATCGCGAAAGGTGTCGATCCTGGCGTCGAGAACGGCACGCTGCGCCGGCGTGTAGTAGTCGCTGTGCACCACGATGTAGTTGACGCCGATACCGGCGAGCGTATCGAGGCTCGCCGCATCGGGAAACTCCTGCATCTGACGAAACAGGATGCCCTGAAAGCCGGACTGGATGCCGCTGTAGCCGGCGACTGTCTTCTGCCAGTGCGCGGTCGAGTGGATCATGTACTCCGAAGCCCGCGTCGCGTCCACGACCGGGACTTCGGCGATCGCAAATGGTACGGGCTGGGTTCCGAGCCAGCGATCGATCGCCGGAATGTCAACGCGTCCCGCCTCGGTGCCGAGAGGGAGCGCCGAGAACTCGACAACCAGCCAGACGCTTGCGGCAATCGCCAGCAGTGCCCGTCGCCGGTCGGTCATCCCGGTCGCAATCCGGTCGAAGCCCATGCCCGCGAGCACAGCGATGCCGAGAACCGCCAGGAGAAAAAATCGCGACGGCACCCGAATGAAGTTCAGCCCGGGCAGCCAATAGACCAGTGGCCACAAGCCGCCGGCCGGCCCTGTTGCGATCCATACCGCCGCCGTCGTGATCAGCAGATAGACCAGGGCATTACGATTGCGAATCGAGCCTGAACCTGCATCGCCGCGCGGCTGTACTGCGCCATAAAAGCCGCGGAGCCGTCCAGTAAAGTTGAACGGCACACGTCGAGCGAGCATCCAGCGGAGGATCAGGCACGCTGCGCCAACCGCCCACGCCCTCGATGGCGTGCGAATCGACAAGAGGATCGTCGTACCCCAGCGTGACCGCACCGGACCGTACATGCTGATCCACAGCGCGACGGCGAAGGCGGTCAGCGTCAACACTTCGAGAGCGGCCGCGGCGAGCATCCACGCGAATCCGCGCCGGACCGCGACGGGCGCCCGAGCGCGCCAGCCCAGGAATGCCGCTGCCGACAACAGGAGCGGCAGGTACCCGGGAAACAGATACGCGTTCGCTTCGTCCTCGAAATGACTGGCCGAGAACGCCGCCAGGACGAGCCCGTGCAGTCGCGACGGCGACGCAAGAAAGCTGGCGGAGTTGGTGATGAAGTCGTTGACGCCCCGGCTGAACTGCAGCTCGTTCTGCACTTCCCGATACGGGATGATGATCAACAAAGTGGGCAGGATGAGGAGCGCGCCGACTACACCGAAGTCGCGCAGGCGCCGCATCGGGCCGATCGGTTCGCCCAGCGCGACGCGATAAACAGCGACGATGGCTCCCGCGAGGACGAGCAGTGCCGCGCCATGACCGCTGGTCAGCGCCTGCAGCGAGAAAAATCCCACCGCGAGATGCAGATCGCGACGGCGTGCGGTGTCGAGGTAGGCATGCAGGTAGGCCAGGCAGAACGGTACCCACTGGATTGTGGCCAGGTGCAGCTGCTCGATGCGGAAGAACCGCGGCGGCGAAAATCCAAAGACGACACCGGCCACGATCGCTGCCGGGACGCTGAGTCTCAGCTTCCGCGCCAGCACGAATCCTCCGAGGCCGCACAACGCGCACGACAGCAGCGCCACCAGATTCGTCGCCAGGATCAGGTTGCCGGTGAGCCACAGAATCGGCGCGGCAAAGAAGGCGCTGCCGATGAAATTCTCCGAGTACGCGAGCGTATGCCGCTGCGGATAGAAAATGTTGGCATCGAAGATCGAAAACGGCTGGTGGACGAAGGCGTGCGTGTCCCAGCCGAGCGCCCACCTGAAGAGATTCGGGTCGGCGCCGTTCGAGAGGACGAGGGTGCCAGGGTGCCGCGACAGCGGGTAGGCGAGCAGAAACGTCAGGCAGCAATAGAGCAGCGCGACGCGCCAGACCGGGCCGTTCTGGACTGCGCCGGAGTCGATCATGAACCCGGGGCGACGTGCCTGGCCCGCTCGAAATACATCATGCACCAACGTCCGAACACGACGTCTCCGGGATCGGTGCAGGGATCGTCGATGAACACGGCGGTGGATTGAGCCGCGTGTCGGTTCACGGCGTCTTCGTACTCATTGATCCGCACTTTATCGAACGAACCGAGAATGACGTGTTCGTTTGTGAGGAAGTCGATCTGGTAGGCGGTCCAATACGGTGCGCGGCCGTACCTGACGCCCTCCCGTTCCAGAAAATTCGCGAAATTGCGGTAGTCCGCCGGTGGCGGCCCGCTGATGTACTCGGTCAGCAGCCGGACGTTGTCGGTGGCGCTGGGCGCCGCCCACGCGAGAACCGCCACGACCGCGATCGTCTGCACGATCGGCGGGCCTGAGCGCAGCACCATCGCCGTCAGCGCCACCGGAATCAGCAGTCCCAGCAGCGTGAATCGCACCAGCGTGCCGTCCTGCACCACACACGTCATGAAGGCGTAGACCACGATCGCCTGCACGCCGACGATGGCCAGAAAGGCGGGGAAGGCGGTGCGAGGGATGCCGTCGTGACGCAGCGCGGATGTCCCGGGAGCCGATGGCTCGTCAGGCGACGCCGGCCCGACCCTGGCCAGCGCAGCCGCGGCGATCAGTGCGACCACCGGCACCCACACCCACGCGTGGCCGATCGTCAATGTGCTGCGCGCGTAGTCGGAGAGCGGTCCCACACGCCAGCCAAGAAGCACACCCAGATTCTCGCGAGCCAGCCAGCGCAGGTTCGGCAGGAGAGCCGTGGGGTTCCAGCAGAAATGCGCCAGCCAGAATCCCGGCTGGCTGTTCAACACTTCCTGCGGCAGGGTGTTCGCGGTTCCCGGGCCGAGCAGGTCGCCGCGATTCATCAGCGCCCGAACCGCCAGGCCGACCCCGACGAATTCGGCGAATGCGATGGCTTTCGCTTTGAAATTGATCGCGGAGAAGAATGTGCCGTACCCGATTTCCAGCAGGACGATGGCGGAGACGGCGTAGGCCGTGAATTCGCGGTGCAGAAAGCCCACGCCCGCGATCAGTCCAAAGGCGATCGGATTCGCGCGTGTCAGCCACAGCAGCAGGACGTAAAGGAACGATTCGATGTTGCTCGCGGCTTCGACCAGCCGGCTGGCCGCGACTGGCGGCGGCACCAGAAAGAACAACGATGCGAGCAGCGCGGCGCGGGGCATCAGGCCGGCATCCCGGACCAGCGTGCCAATCAGCAGGCAGGCCACGACGATGTTGATGGCGATGAGCGGCAGCCGCAGCGTCAGGACCGACACACCGAACAACGCGAAGAAGGGCGCGGTCAGCCACGCTTCGACAGCCAGCATGTACTGCTGCCCGTAAAACATCAGTGGAAATGCGCGAAGCTCTGCGAGATGCTTGGCCATCAGGCCGCTGATCGCCTGATCGGAATCGAAATCCGACTGTTCCCAAAGCGTCCACACGAGGCTGCGAAACAGCACCAGCGCGACCGCCACGAGACAGATGCCAGCGATCCGTTGTCGTCGGCGCGCAGGCGGATGTGCCGCGGAATCCATGGCCGAACCGGATGCTATCACGAGCCATTTTGGACGTTCCGGTGTCTAAACGCGCGATGCGTCATCGTGTTCGCGCCGGCGTGCTCCTCGCGTTGGTGATGGCAGCCTGTGCACGCACACTGCCTCCCGCGGCTCCCACCGCGCCGACGATCGCGCAGCGGCTGGTGTCCGCCGACACGCTGGTTCGAGAGGGCTGCCTGGATTGCCTCATGGAGGCCTACGGTCGGTACGAGGCGCTGCGGACGTTACCCGGCGGAGAGGAACAGGGAACCGCCGGCGCCATCAGAAGCGCCGCGCTGATCGCGCTGCGCGAACGCGAGCTGGGTATGGCCGACGACGGGTATCTGGAGAAGGCCCGGATGCTCCTGTCCGCCGACGCCAGCCAGCCGGCGTGGGTCGCGACCGCGCTCGCGGTCATCGATGCGGTGCCAACCGGCGGAGCGCCGACGGGCGCGATCACCAGCGACGCAGGCCTCGAACGCAGCCGCATTTTGCGGACGAACGCGGAAGTCTGGCGCAACCTGCTTCGCGACCGGGCGCCAGTCGACGAACTCGCCTCGTACGCCTGGCTCGCGCTCGCCTGCACAACCGGGGACGCCCGCACGCTGACGCTCGACGCGATTGTCGAACCGACGTCCACGTTTTCCGGCGCTCCACTGATCGCCTTCCGGCGCGCGACCTGCCGGAGTGTCTCGGCCGAGGCGCTGCAGGCAATCCTGACCCACGACCCACGCTTCATCGAAGTCCAGTTTTACCTGGGGCGGCGCGACGTCGCCCTGCTGGTGTCCGGGCAAGACAGGCTCGAGGATGCGGAACGGGCGTTCGACGCGGCGTTTGCGTGGCACCAGGCCTGGCCCGCGTTGACGCAGGCGATTGCGAACCTGGCGATGACCCTCGAGGACTTCGGCCGCGCGGTCGTCTTCTACGAACACACCCTCTCGGTCGAACCGCACTCCGCGGACGCCCTCCTCGGCAAGGCTCGCGCGCTGACCTACGTCGGCCGAAGCGTCGATGCGATCGCGACGGTCGATCAGTTGATGGAGGAGCGGTGGTTCCTTGGCGACGCGCATTTCTGGCGCGCGCTGAATCTGCACGAGCTCGAGCGCTACGACGAGGCCTGGACCGACATCGAGGCGGCGGCAAAACTGCTGGTCAACGCGGAGGTGCCCAAGCTCGCCGGGCGCATCGCCTACAGTCGTCACCAACTCGAGGTGTCGCGCGCGAAGTTCGAGGAGTCACACGAACGCAAGCCGGACGACTGTGAAGCGGGTTACTACCTCGGCGTCGTTCTCGCCGAGCTCCGCGAGTGGCCGCGCACTGCCGCAGTGCTGGTCGAGACTGCGGCCTGCCTCGCCGAAGCCGAGCACGGCTACGAAGCGGAGATCGCGAAGATCGCTGCATCGACCGAACCGCCGGCTCGCCGGGACTCGAAAATCGCACGGCGTCAGCAGTACATCGCCAACGGCCGCCGTCAGATGGCGACAGCGTGGTTCGACACGGCGATTGCGTATTACAACTTGTCACAACGTGACGAGGCCCGGATCTTTGCCGGGAAAGTCGTGGACGATGAGCAGTTTGGGGTGCGGGCGCGCGAGTTGCTCTCGCGTCTGGGAAAGTAAAAGGCGCCTCGGGAGTCGGTTATACTGAGAGGATGTCTCTGTCAGCAGAAAAGCATCCTTCATCATCGGGCCGCGCCGACGTCGCCAACCCGCTTCGGCGTAACGTCGCGATTATCGCCCACGTCGACCACGGGAAGACCACGCTGGTCGACGCCCTGCTGCACCAGAGCGGCACCTTTCGCGCCAACGAGCGGGTCGCCGAGCGCGCCATGGACAGCAACGAGCTGGAGCGCGAACGCGGCATCACGATTCTGGCCAAGAATACCGCCGTCCACTACAAAGAACACCTGATCAATATCGTCGATACTCCGGGTCACGCCGATTTCGGCGGCGAAGTCGAGCGGACGCTGTCGATGGTTGACGGAGTGCTCCTGCTGGTGGACGCGTCGGAAGGCCCTCTGCCTCAGACCCGCTTCGTGCTGCGCAAGGCGCTCGAGCGCCGGCTGACGCCGATTGTGGTGATCAACAAGATCGATCGGCCTGACGCGCGAGTGGCCGAGGTGTTGAACGAAGTGTACGACCTCTTCATCGATCTCGACGCCAGCGAAGATCAGCTCGATTTTCCGGTGCTCTACACCAATGCCCGCATCGGCACCGCCAGCCGCAGCGCCGAAACCGCCGGCGACGACCTCCGCCCGCTGTTCGATGCCGTGGTCGAGCACGTGCCGCCGCCGCGCGGCAACCCGGAGGCGCCGCTCCAGTTACTGGTGGCCAATCTCGACTCGAGCGACTATGTCGGTCGGATTGCGATCGGTCGCATTTTCAACGGCCGCGTCAAGGTCGGTGACGAGGTCGTTGTCTGCAAGCTCGATAACAACGTCCACCATACCAAGGTGACGAAACTGTACGCCTTCGACGGCCTGCGTCGGGTCGACATCCAGGAAGCCGCCGCCGGCGACATCGTCTGCCTCGCGGGGATCGAGGACATCACGATCGGCGAAACGGTCACCGACGTCGAACACCAGAATGCGATTCCGCCGATCGCGATCGACGAGCCGACGGTGTCGATGATTTTCGGGGTCAACACCTCGCCGGTCGCCGGACGCGACGGCCAGTACGTGACCTCGCGACAGCTCAAGGACCGTCTCGACAAGGAATTGCTCGGCAACGTCTCGATTCGGCTCGAGCCGACCGACACGCCCGAGCAGGTCAAGATTGTCGGCCGCGGCGAGCTGCAGCTGTCGATCCTGATCGAGATGATGCGTCGCGAAGGGTTCGAGATGCAGGTGTCGCGGCCCGACATCGTCACCAAGCAGATCGACGGAAAGACGATGGAGCCGGTCGAGGAGCTGGTGATCGACGTGCCTGACGATCACCAGGGCATCGTCATCGCGCAGGTCGGCGAGCGCAAAGGCGTGATGACCAAGATGGTGAACAACGGCAGCGGCCGGGTGCGGCTCGAGTTCCGGATTCCTGCACGCGGCCTGATCGGGTTCCGTTCGCAGTTCATGACCGACACCAAGGGCACCGGAATCATGAACCACATCTTCTCGAGCTGGGAGCCGTGGCACGGGGCGATTCCGGCGCGCGCAAACGGCGCACTGGTTGCCGACCGCTCCGGGGTCGCGACGTCATACGCGATCTTCAACCTGCAGGAGCGCGGCGAGATTTTCATCGACCCGACGACCAACGTCTACGAGGGCATGATCATCGGCGAGAACGCGCGTCCGAGCGATATGGACGTCAACGTCTGCAAGGAAAAGAAGCAGACCAACATGCGCGCCTCGTCTGCGGACGAAGCGATTCGCCTGATTCCGCCGCGCAAGCTCGGGCTCGAGCAGGCGATCGAGTTCATCAACGACGACGAACTGGTCGAGGTGACGCCCACGAGTATCCGGCTGCGCAAGCGGATCCTGGCGTCGAACATGCGGCCCAAGAGCTCCAAAGAATAGCGGCTCGAGATGAGCGTTTTTCAGCGTCGAACGACGGGATCGGTCGTCTGTCCTTCCTGCGGGTCGCTGGTCGGCGTCCGCGACGACAAGTGCTATTCGTGCGGCCGCTCGAACCCAGGCCTGTGGGGGTTCGGACCGATGCTGCGGGCGATCGGCACCGATCTCAGCTTCACGCAACTGGTCATCGGAGCTTGCGTGACGTTGTGGGTGGCGACGCTGCTGACCTCGGGCAGTGCCATCGGCACCGGCGGGATTCTGTCCGCGTTGTCGCCGAGCACCGCGGTTCTCATCATGTTCGGCGCCAGCGGCGCTTATCCGGTCTTCGGGCTCGGCCGGTGGTGGACGGTGCTGAGCGCCGGCTGGCTGCACGCCGGCCTGCTGCACATCGGGATGAACATGTACTGGCTGTACCAGATGGGCCCGGCGCTGACCGAGTTGTTCGGGCCGGCTCGAACCGTGATCATCTACACCGCGGGCGGCATCGCCGGGTTCGCGTTGAGTTCGCTGGCCGGTGCGTTCTTCCCGAACCTGCCACTGCTGCATGCAGCCGGGCTGACCATCGGTGCGTCCGCACCGCTGTTCGGCATGATCGGCGCGCTCTATCACTACGGCCGCAGCGGCAGCAGCATGGCGAAGCAGATGGCCTTGTCGATCATGGTGCAGGCGCTGATATTCGGTTTGCTGGTACCGGGGATCGACAATTACGCTCACCTCGGTGGCTTCGCAGGCGGTTATCTGACCTCGTCGTTTCTCAACCCGATCCATACGCGCGAGCGCGGCGATCACGTAATCATCGCGCTCGTGTGCCTGGCCGCGACCGCGCTCTCGATTGTCGCGTCGGTGGTGACCGGGCTTCGCCTGCTGCGTTGAGATTTACTTCTTCGCGCTGAGCTCCTCGTCGATGATCTTCTTGAAGACATCGAACGGTTGAGCGCCGCTGATCATTCGGCCGTTGATGAAGAACGCCGGCGTGCCATCGACTCCCGCATCCTGCCCAGCCTCAGCATCGGTATCCACCACCTTCTTCGTAGCGTGCGTTTCCACGCAGGTATTGAATTTGGCAGTGTCGAGGCCCAGCTCGGCGGCGTGGGCCTTCAGGTCGGCATCGGTGAGCTTCGACGGGTTGGCGAACAGCACGTCGTGGTACTGCCAGAACTTGTCCTGTTCGGCCGCGCAGGCGGCCGCCTCCGCCGCCGGTCGTGCGTTCGGGTGATTCGGCAGCGGATAGTGGCGGTAGACGAAGTGGATGCGATCGCCGTAAGTCTTCAGCACTTCGGTCACGGTCGGGTTCGCGCGCAGGCAGAACGGACACTGGAAGTCGGAGAACTCGACGATTTCGATCGGCGCCTTGGTTGAGCCCTTGGACGGACTACTGCTCGAGGCAACCGACTGCCGCGGCGGTTCGAGCATCGTCTTGATCGACGTCTTCGCCTTCAGTGTCTCGATGTACGCGTCGCGGACATCCTGCATTCGCTGCTGTGTGAGATAGGACCGAATCGGCTGTTTCACCTGCTCGAGCGGTGCGCCCTGGACGCGCTGCTGATTGGCCTGATACCACGTCTGAATGTCGGCGTCGGTGACGGTGGCGATCTTCGACGTAATCTCTTTCTCGATCAGGGCGGCGCGATCGAGCCGCTGGGCTTTTGCGGCGTCGTCGATCAATTTGTTGGCAATCGCGTCGTCGAGCGCGACACGGCGCGCTTCGTAGATCGCCTGCGACAGTCTCATGCTTCCGAAGCTGCCCACCGGCTGCTGCATCGCCTTTTCGTCGATCTCCGCAAGGGTGATCGAGGTCGAGCCGACGATGGCAACGACATCGCCCGATGCCTGACGCCTGGGCTGCTGGGCGGACGTCGACGAGCACGCGGTGACGATCAGCGCAACCGCTCCGAGGCAGACGTTTCTCATGATGGGCACCAGAAATTATACGTCTAGGTGCCGAGGCGACTGGGCAAATCGGCCACGACATAAGCCATGACCGCGATGGTGCCCGCGCACTTCGCCATCTCGACCGGGTCGATCTTGTCGATGGTGTCCGCCGGCGTGTGGTGAATCAGGAAATACTTCGACCCATCGACGTCGAGCGACATGCCCGGGATGTGGCCCTCTTGCATACTTGGGCCGATGTCGGCGCCGCCGCCGCCGGGCGTAATCTGATCCGCGGCAATCCCGGACAACAGTGTCGCGATTGCCTTGACCGTTTCGCGGCCGGCCTCGTTGCCGCTGAAGCCGAAGCCGAGGGGACGGAACACACCGCCGTCGGACTCGATCATCAGGACGTGCTTGGCCAGCTCGGCACGATGCTGATCGCGATACGCCAATCCTCCGCGGCCGCCGTTTTCCTCGTTGGTCCACAGCACGACGCGCACGGTCCGTCGCGGCCGCAGGTTCAGCTTCTTCATGATCCGCAGCGCTTCCCATGTCACCACACATCCGCCGCCATCGTCGCTTGCGCCGGCGCCGACGTCCCATGAGTCGAGGTGACCGCTGACGACGACGACTTCGTCCGGCTTTTCGCGTCCGCGGATCTCGCCGACGACGTTGGCTGATTCGGCGTCGGGGCCGAAGTGCGCTTCCATCTTCAGGTGCACGATGACCGTGTTGCCGCGGTCGGCCATCCGCTGCAGCCGATCGGCGTCCTCCGAGGTGACCGCGGCAGCAGGAATCTTCGGCGCATCAGTGGCGTAGGACAACGCGCCGGTGTGCGGCGTGCGCAGGCCGTCCGGTCCAATCGATCGCACCAGGACACCCACGGCGCCAAGTCTCGCGGCGCGCGACGGTCCGGCCGATCGGAATCGCACCGTCTCACCGTAGTTGGTGAACGGAGCGTTGAAAAACACGATTTTCCCGCGCGCCTGCGAGGACTTGGTGTCGAGTTCTTCGAAGGTGTGGACGGTCAGAACTTCCGCCTGAACGCCATCGGCCGGCGTCGCCACGCTGTCACCGAGGCCGAGAATGACCATCGGATGCCGCGCTGGTTCGATGATCTCGGCGCTCTCGCTGCCGCGGATCCACCGCGGCACCATGGCCTTTTCAGTGTGAACGTTCTCGAGGCCGTCCTTCTTCATCTCGGCGACCGCCCACTGAATCGCGCGGTCGAGCGCCGGCGAGCCGCTGATGCGGTTACCGATGGAGTCGGTGAGGACCGACAGGCGCTGCCAGGCGAAGGTGCTGCCGACGGCCTCGCCAAGGAGCCGGGCCGCCGGCTCACGATATTCGTCGAGCCAGCGCATGCCGTCCGGAGACGCGGCCTGGGTGGTTTGCACACCGAGCGTGCCGACGGTCAACAACAGGAACACAACGGCGAGAACGAACCGGGCGCAGCGTCGCATTTAGGCGGCCTCCGAGTGTGCAGTCAGAGTACCTCATGTACTGTCCGCCTTCAGGCGGACCTCAACGCAAACTCCGCCTTCTACGGGCGGCCACAACAAGGTCCGCCAGAAGGCGGACACTACGGGCGATCCTGATAAGGTCCGCCTAAAGGCGGACGCTACATATTTTGCGACGCGAGGTCCGCGCGAAAGGCGGGAGGCTACAGGCGAGAGGCCATGGTCGTGAGCGCCAGCGCCACGACAGCGAACAGTAAGGCGAGCAGAATCCGCTGGCGGCGGTGGCGTCGCAACGCCACGTACGCGGGGGCGTACAGGTAGTAGCGCCCGTCGCCCTCATCGCGAATCACGCCGGATTCAACCAGTCGTCGAAGCGCTCGCTGTTCGCTGGCTCGAAGGTGGCCCAGCTGCCGGCCGCCGCCCGGAAATACGGCGTTTGCCTGAAGCAGCCGTTCGCAAACGCGCCGCTCGGCGGTAAAGCGGTAAGGCATCACGCGCCTGCGATCAGAGCGCGTTGTTGGCGCGAGCGGGCGCCCGCATCGCGACCGCTTCGGGTTCCGGTGTGAAATCCTCGCCTGGGTTGATGAACCGATCTTTTTCGAAGCGGTACTGCTTGTCGTACAGCTGACGGTAGCGGCCGGCGACGGCCAGCAGTTCTTCGTGGGTGCCGCGCTCGACGATCTCGCCGTGTTCCAGCACCAGAATCTGATCTGCGCTCTGAATCGTCGACAACCGGTGCGCGATGACGAACGTCGTCCGTCCCTGACGCAGCGCCTTCAGGCCGTCCTGGATCATCGCTTCGCTCTCGCTGTCGAGGCTCGAGGTCGCTTCGTCGAGAATCAGAATCCTGGGGTCGGCCAGGATCGCGCGCGCGATCGCCACGCGCTGACGCTGACCGCCGGACAGGCGAACGCCACGCTCGCCGACGATGGTGTCGTAGCCGCTTTCGAAACCCTCGATGAACTCGTCGCAGTGCGCGATCCGGCTGACGGCTTTGATCTCGTCGCGCGTCGCATGCGGACGCGCGTAGGCGATGTTCGCGGCAATCGTGCCGTCGAACAGGAAGTTGTCCTGCAGCACCACGCCGAGATTTTCGCGGTAGTCACGCAGCTTGATCGAGGTCAGATCCCGACCGTCCACGAGCACCCTGCCCACGCCTGGACGGTTGAACGTCATGACCAGGCTGATGAGGGTGCTCTTGCCCGATCCGCTCGACCCGACCAGCGCAGTGGTCGAACCCGCCGGAGCATGGAACTTCACGTTCTTCAGGACCGGCACGCCCTCGTTGTATTCGAACGTGACATCGTCGAACTCGACCTCGCCGCGAACCTCAGGCAGCGCCGCGCGGCTGGCGTCCTCGTCGTCTTCGGTCGCCATGCGGCGAATTTCACGGATCCGGTCGAGGCCGGCGAACGCTTCGCTGAGCTGAGTGCCGATGTTCGCCAGCTGGATGATCGGCATCGTGATCATCGCGGTGAACGTGAGGTACATCAGGAAATCGCCGATCGTCATCTGTCCGGCGCGAATCGAGGCGCCGCCGATCAGCATCATTGCGATGCCGATCGCCGCAATCACCACCGATGACAGCGCCGACAGCGACGAAACACCGGTCAGCGAGTTCGCGACGTTGCGCAGCAGGCGGTGTGCGCCCTGCGCGAACACCAGTTCTTCGCGCTTTTCCGCGGTGTAGGCCTTGACGATGCGGACGCCGCCCAGAGTTTCGGCAAGCCGGCCGGTCACCTCGGCGTTGATCTGGCCGCGTTCGCGGAACAATGGACGGAGCCGTTTGAACGCGGTCGCCATGCCGCCGCCGAACACCGCCAGGATGACGATGGTGACGACGGTCAGCTTCCAGTTCAGCCAGAACAGGACGCCGGCGGCGATCGTCGCGGTCAGGATCGATCCGGTCAGCTGGACCAGTCCGGTCCCGACCAGGTTCCGGATGCCCTCGGCATCGGTCATGATGCGCGAAATCAGTACGCCGCTCTTGGTGGTGTCGAAATAGCGGATCGGCAGGCGCATCACGTGCGCTTCGACATCCTTGCGCATGTCGGTGATCGCGCGCTGGGCGGCGACGCCGAGAATCTGCGAGTTCGCGAACGACGACGCCGCGTC
>DASXIR010000198.1:0-8358 GCA_036497895.1 Vicinamibacterales bacterium
TGTTGGGATCAGGGTTTCACGAGCGACTGCACAACTGGTGGCCTGGTCTGGACGAAGTCAAGCCGGCGCCGACGGTGCGGGGCAAGCCGATGCTGATGACTCCGCCGGGCGCGCCGGCGGACGAGCCGTGGTGGACGTTTCGGGATCGCGAGGAAGAGCTCGTCGCGATCGCGAGGCGTCTGAAGGCGGATCGGCGTAAGCGGGAATCGTCGCCCCTCGAACGTACGGCGGTGGCGTTCAAGAACCCGCTGCCCTACCTGTACATCGCCGCCGAGGTGTTCGGGGCGGCGGGCATTTCGTACGGCACGTCGGATTCTCTGCCGTTGGCCGCCGAGCCGACCGCCGGTGCCCTCGATCTCGTGCTAGACGTCGTTGCCTCCGACTTCACACGCGGGTCGGTGATCGGGCTGTTACGTTCGCCACATTTCTCCTTCGATGACGGCGGCATCGCGCCGACGAGCGAATCGATCAGCGCGCTCGACCGCGCGCTGAGCAAGGCGCGCTATCTCGGCGATCCCGAGCGTCTCACCGGATACCTGCCTGAATGGAGCGACGCGGCATCGCTCCCGGCACTTTCGGCAGTCGTCGCGATCGCAGCGGAGTTGGCGCCTTTGACCGAAAGGCGGCCGGCATCGCAGCAACTCGAAGCGTTGCTCGATTTCTGGATGCGACGGATTCGGCCGCTCGCCGAAGACGATCCGCTGGCGTCCCGCGATCTTCGCGCCCGCGCCGCCATCGCCGAGACCTTGAGCACGCTCGTGTCGGTCCACGCGATGCACGACGATCGCGAATGGACGATCGACGATCTCGGGATCGCCGTTCGGCGGGCGATCGAGGGGCAGACCTTCGAGCTGGAATCAGCCTCTCAGGGGATCCAGCTCGTGGACGACCAGGCGGCGCGCTATGGCGATTTCGACGAGGTGACCGTCGTCGGCACGGTCGAACCGGAATGGCCGGAGCGACCACGTCGAAACATCTTCTATCCGCCGACGCTGCTCAAGTCGCTTGGCTGGCCTTCGGAAAAAGATCGCCGTGCCGGTGCGGACGCGTCGTTTCTCGACCTGCTGGCCTCGGCATCGCAGCGGACGGTGGTCTCGACTTTCACGCTCGACGAGGACGCGCTGGTCACCAGGGCCACCCAGCTCGACGAGATTCCCAGGGCCGGACTCAGCGTCGTCGCCCGGGAACCCGACGAGCCAGCTCGCGTCTTCGTGGACGAAGCGCTCTCGCTCGATCCGCTGACGCTCGGGCCGCTCGACGGGGAGGCAGGCAGGTGGGCGAGTCTAAGAACGGAGCGTTCGCCGGCCGATTCGCCGCAGTTTCATGGAACGGTGCAGCGGACGACGGCGCGTGCATGGTCGGTCAGCGCGCTCGAAACCTACCTTGACTGCCCGTTCAAGTTCTTCGCCCAGCACGTGCTGAGGCTCGAAGAAGAGCCGGAGGATGAAGAGGTGATGGACCCGCGGCGCCAGGGCCAGTTCGTCCACGGCGTCTTCGAGTCGTTCTTCGCGGAATGGCAGGGCGCCGGCAACCGTGGCATCACCGCGTCGAATCTCGACTCGGCACGCGAAATGTTTACGGCCGTTGCCGATCGAGCGCTGCAGCGTCTGCCCGCCGCCGAAGCCGGCCTCGAACGGACCAGGCTGCTCGGTTCGTCCGCGGCCGCCGGTCTCGGCGAGGCTGTATTCCGCATGGAAGCCGAACGGCCAGTCCCGGTTCTCGAGCGCTTGCTCGAACATCCGTTGCGCGGCGACTTCACGATCACGACAGCTGATGGGCCGCGCACGGTATCGATTCGCGGCAAGGCCGATCGACTCGATTTGCTGGCAGACGGCACGTTTCGTTTGATCGACTACAAGCTCGGATGGCCGCCCAATCGCACCCGCGCGCTGCAGCTGCCGATTTACAGCATCTGCGCCGAGCAAAGCCTCGCGTCCCGCAAAGGGCGGAGCTGGACGCTTGGCGAAGCGGCGTACCTTGCGTTCAAAGGCCCGAAGCGGGTCGTGCCGCTGTTCTCGTCGCCGGCGGACAAGGTGAAGGTGCTGGCGGAGGCGCAGGAACGTCTCGCCGCCACGGTGGACGCGATCGAGCGGGGCGAGTTCCCGCCGACGCCGGACGATGTGTGGCGGTGCGAGACGTGCAGCTTTTCGTCGGTGTGCCGCAAGGACTACGTCGGCGATGTCTGATCCGATGCTGCCGTTTGATGACGAGCCTGTGGTCCGGCTGAAGCCGGACACTACGCAGAAGCCGGTGGTTCGGCCAAATCCGGACGCTCCTGAAGAGAAGCTCGACGTGGTCCGGCTGAAGCCGGACAACACTGAGGCGCGGCTTCCCGACGGCGATGCGCGACGCCTCGCTGTCGAGCCGTCGCACAACATCATCCTCGAGGCCTCCGCCGGCACCGGGAAGACCCGCGTGC
This sequence comes from Vicinamibacterales bacterium, assembly GCA_036497895.1. Taxonomy (GTDB): domain Bacteria; phylum Acidobacteriota; class Vicinamibacteria; order Vicinamibacterales; family CAVVIG01; genus CAVQFC01. Next base: position 2,420 of record DASXIR010000198.1, read on the forward strand.
TCGTCGAGCGCTACGTCAACCTGCTGCGGGCGGGCGTGGAACCCGATCACATCCTGGCGATCACGTTCACCAGGAAAGCGGCTGCAGAGATGCGGCAGCGCATCATCGAACGGCTCAAGGAGGCGAGCCGGCTGTCGCAATTCGATGCCGGCCGGTGGCGCGACCTCAAGGAACGGCTGGGAGACATCGCCGTCTCGACGATCGACGCGTTCTGCCTGTCGCTGCTGCGTGAGTTTCCGCTCGAAGCGGACGTCGATCCCGGGTTCGATCTGGCGGACGCCACCGAAGTTCCGCGCCTGATCGGCGAGTCGCTCGATCACGCGTTTCGGATCAGCCGCGCCGCGGCGCGCGACGACGAAGATGTGGCGCTGGTGTTCGCGCAGCTGGGCGAGCGGCGCCTCCGGGCCGGGATCGCCGCGCTGCTCGATCGCCGTCTGGTCGCACCGCACGCCCTGCGGCGGTTTCTGCAGAAGGGACCGCGCGATCTGACGGCAGCAGGCGCCTGCGAATCCGCGGCTGCAGCATTTCGCACCCTGTTCGCAGATACGCGCGGCGGCCTCGAAACCTTCCTGAACGATGGCCCGATTCACCATCCGCAATTCGCGATGCTGGCAGACGATGTTCGACGCCTCGCGCGCTCGCCTCAAGCCGTGGCCGACACTCAGGCGGCGTTTCGCACGCTGGTCGATCGCCTTCGTGCCTATTTCCTGACCCAGGAAGGCAAGCCGCGTGGACAGAACTTCGCCGGCACCGGCTTCACGGCGACCGACTGCGACAGCCCTGATGCCTGGAAGCGTCATCGCGCCGAGGCGTTCCGGCTCGCGCCATTGGTGGCGCGCGCGGTCAAGGATTTCCGGCGCGATCTCAACGCGGTGATGTCGCGCGGAGTGTGGAAGATTTTCGCCGTCGCCCTTCGTCAGTACCAGCACACCCTCGATGCACATGCCTTGCTCGACTTTTCGGGCGTGCTCGAACGGGCCGTGCAGCTGCTGAAAGAGATGGACGAATTCGCCGAGAGCCGTCTCCGCCTCGAGACGCGGCATCGTCACGTGCTGGTCGACGAGTTCCAGGATACGAGCCGTGCGCAATGGGAGCTGGTGCGCCAGTTGGTGAAGAGCTGGGGCGAGGGGTTCGGCGCCGCGGCCGACGCGATCCCGCCATCAATCTTCATCGTCGGCGACCGCAAGCAGTCGATCTACGGCTTTCGCGATGCGGACGTCGCGGTCGTGGACGATGCCGCCGGATTCATCAAAGCATTGCGGCCGGATGGAATTCCGCCGCAGGCGATCACGGTCAGCTTTCGATCGACGCCCGAAATCCTCGCCTTCGTCAACGAGGTCTTTGGCGCGATTGTCAGTACGGAAACGGCAGTCGCCACCCGGCGCGACGCATTCCGGTACGGCGACAAGGATCGGTTTCCGGTTGATCGGCCGGACGCCGGGGCAGACGCCGCCGCGGCGACTGGTCCGGGCGTTCAGTTCATCGCAGGGGACACGGTGCACGCAGCCGCCGATCGCGTGGCGAGCGAAATCGTCCGACTGCTGAACGGAACAGTGGTCCGCGATCGCGTGACTGGTCTGCATCGCGAGGCGCGCCCGGCAGACATCGCGATCCTGTTTCGCTCACGCGACAGTCACCGCGATTTCGAAGCCGCGCTCGATCGCCGTGGAGTCGCCACCTACGTCTACAAAGGCCTCGGATTCTTCGACGCCGACGAAATCCAGGACGCCGTGGCGCTGCTGCGCTACCTTGCCGACCCGCGCTCGAATCTGCGTGTGGCGACGCTGCTGCGGTCACGACTGGTGCGGCTGTCGGATCACGCCGTCGCGCATCTGGGAGCGGCCGCGGCGGCCGCGATTCTCGACATCGAGCCGCCAGCGGCGCTCGAGGTGTTCTCCGACGAGGATCGTCGCGTCCTGCAGCAGCTTCGCATGTCTGTGCCGCTGTGGCTGGCCTGCGTCGATCGCCTGGCGCCATCCGAACTGCTCGACACCATCCTGCGCGAGACCGCCTATGCCTACGAGATCCGCGGGTCACGCCGCGCCCAGGCACGCGAGAACCTGAAGAAGCTGCGCGGCATGATCCGGCGTGCGCAGAACCACGGCTACCCGACCCTCGCCAGAATCGCCGACCATCTCGAACGGCTGGCGGTCGGCGATGAATCGAACGCCGCCATCGACGCAGTGGACGCGGTCAGCCTGATGACGGTGCACGCCGCCAAGGGCCTCGAATTTCCGATCGTGTTCGTGGTCAACATGGGCCGCGGCACCGGCGGCTTCCGCGCGCCGATCCGCGTCAACGACGATGTGGCGGGCGACGCGTCGGTGGCGATTGCCGACTATCAGTCGGAAGCGGACGAAGATGCGTCGGCGCGCGAACGCGAGGAATCGAAGCGTCTGTTGTACGTCGCGCTGACGCGGGCACGTGATCGGTTGTATTTATCCGCGACGGTCAAGGACGGACAGTGCCGGATGGGACGGGGCAGCCTCGGCGAGGTATTGCCTGGTGATGTCCGGGCCCGATTTGTCGCCGCCTCAGCGGATGCCGCCGAACCTCAGGCCGATCTGCACGACCAACCTGTCGATCGTCAGAAAGCAGAGCTCATGATTGACGATTTCGGCGACTCTACGACTATCACGTAAGCTCTGAAATTTGTTTCGAGAGGATCGAACCGGCCGGTGGATCGGGGGGTCTAATAAGATGACTGCTCGGCCCACTGCCGCGCCCGCGCTTCAGCCTTTTCGCGGTTTTCGGCAACCAGGACCACCGATCGTTCCGGCTTTCCGCTTCCGTCCCGGCTGATCCAGGCGATCCAATGTGGACCCCGGGCTTCGGTGTGCACTTGATAGGTTCCGGACGGTGTCGCCATATCGGCTGTGAATCTACCAGATTTGGCGGGTTTTCGCGAAGATCTACTTATTTTGGGCGGATTTACGTTGCGTAGGCCCCGACCATTTCATAGAATCGAAAGGCTAAGGAGTCTTAAGTGACGTTGACCTGTCCGAATTGCGGCAACGACCGGAACTTCCTGGTCAAAACGCTGCAGATGCACGTTGTAAATGTCGAAGGTGGCCGCGTAGAAGTGTCGGAAGAGAGTCGGCCGGCGGTGCTCGAAGTGCTGTGCGACGAGTGCGAGTCCGCGCTCAAGTTCGAAGAGTTCGAGGACACGCTCCGCAAGGAAGTCCTGCTGACCATCGGCGCGCGCTGACGCGGGCGCCCGGTCTTTCTCACCTTTCTTCTTCGGCGTCTTCAAAGTAATCGCAGTCAGGGCACACCCATTCGGGTGCTGGACGAGTCGTGTCTGCGACGTTGCCCGGCACACGAACGGTGGCCACGGTCCGCTGCAGCACCATTGATCCGTTGCACATCGGACATTCCTTCGTTGCAGGCATGTATCGTGCTGAAGGTAACACCCGGAGGTTGCCTTGACAAGCGCGAGATCGGCTCCTATCGTTAACGAACCTTCGATGATGCACGAATGTTTTGCGGACGAGATTGCGATCGACTTTCCTTCGGTCGAACGGGTCGTCGATCGCATGCGGAACGCTTTTCTCGGCGAGCGCCATGACGCGGATGTGGTGCGCGCCGAAGTGTCGCTGTCGCAACGCGAAGCATTCGACGGCCGCGTGGTGTCGTTGAGCGTCCCGGTCCGCATCACCTGCCCGAATTGCGGGGGCCGGGGCGAAACCTGGACCGAACGCTGCCACCTCTGCCACGGAACCGGCGCGTCGACCATGCATCGCGCCGTCCGCGTGCCGGTGCCGCCGGGCATTGTCGATGGCGCGTGTGTACGGTTTCGCCTCAAGTCGCCCGACGCAACGTCGGTCCGCGTGGAGATGCGCGTCGCCATCCGTTCGTCGGCAACCTAGTTCAGGCGGCGGTCAGCCCCGTGCTTTCCCAGGTTGACTTTCTCGGCATGCTCTTCATCCTGTGGGGGCTGCTGACCATTCTCGTTGGGGCATCGACCCTCGCGCTCGGCGTCGGCGCGGTCGCGCTGATCGCCTCGGGCAGCGGTGGCGGCGGCAGCCAGTTCGCAGCCGGCCTGACCGCCTTCGTGTTCACGACACTGGCGATCATCGCGATCCTCTGGGGGGCCGCCCACGTTGCCGTCGGCGTGCCGCTGCGGCGTTACCGCCCGTGGTCCCGCCTGGTTGCGCTGACGCTTGGCTCGGTGGATCTCGTGCTGCTGCCGTACGGAACGGCACTCGGCGTCTACACGCTGTACGTGCTGCTGCACGAAAAAGGTAAGGCGCTCTTCGATCCGGGAACTGTACGCTAATCTTGACGGTATGCCGGTTGAGCAATCCTCTGTTCTCGAAGCGCTGAAAGTCGTTCGCGATCCCGATCTGCAGCGCGACATCGTCACGCTCGGCTTCATCAAGGATCTGAAGATCGACGGCGGTCACGTCGCCTTCACCATCGAGCTGACTACCCCGGCCTGTCCAGTCAAGGACCAGATGCGCGATCAGGCGCGAGCCGCGGTGCAGCAGGTCGCGGGGGTTACGTCGGTCGATGTTCAGATGAGCGCGCGTGTTCGCGAAGCGGTTGGCTCCGACGGGACCCGTCAAATGGTGCCCGGCGTCAAGAACGTCATCGCGGTTGGCGCTGGCAAGGGCGGCGTCGGTAAGACGACGGTAGCGGTCAATCTGGCGCTCGCGCTCGCCAAGTCCGGCGGCCGCGTCGGCATCATCGACGCTGACATCTACGGACCCAACGTGCCGATCATGCTCGGCCTGAAGACCCAGCTGACGACCGACGGCCAGAAGATCGTGCCGGCCGAGAAGTACGGACTCCAGGTCATCTCCATGGGCTTTTTGACCGGCGAGGATGCGCCGATCATCTGGCGCGGACCGATGCTGCACGGCGCGCTCCAGCAGTTCTTCCGCGAAGTGGCGTGGACCAATCTCGACTATCTGGTGATCGATTTGCCGCCTGGCACCGGCGACGTCGTCCTGAGCCTGAGCCAGACCGTTCCAGTGGCGGGCGCGATCGTCGTCACCACGCCGCAGCAGGTGTCGCTCGCCGATACGCGACGCGCGGTCGCGATGTACAAGAAGCTCAACATCCCGACGCTCGGCATCATCGAGAACATGGCCTACTTCGCCTGTCCCGAGTGCCACCACGACGCCGACATCTTCGGGCATGGCGGCGGCGAGCAGATGGCCACCGACCTCGGGATTCCGTTCATCGGGCGGCTGCCGATCTACCAGCCGATTCGGGAAGGAAGCGACAACGGCGTGCCGCTGATGATCAGCGAGCCCGAATCGCCGGCCGGCCGGGCCTTCATGGCCGCGGCCGAGCGGACCGCAGCACAAGTGTCGATTGCCAGCTTCAACCGGCCAACCATTCAGCTGACGGTGGTGAAATGACGAATTCCTGCTTCGCAACGAACAGGGCTGCAGCGTGGACGCTGTTGATCGCCGGCGCGGCGATGCTGTCAGCCGCGTGCGCGCCTGCACCACAGACGGATAAGACTCCAGCCGCCGGGACGCAGATGACCCGCACGATCATCGACCCGTACCTCAAGATTCAAGCTGCCCTGGCGGACGACAGCACCGAGGGGATCCACACCAACGCCGGCAGCATCGTGACCGCGGCGACCTCACTCGGCGCGCCGGCCATGAAAATCGACGGCGCCGCGCTGCAGCTGGCTGCGGCGTCCGAGGCCGCGCCGCCGGACATCAGCGCCGTCCGCGAGAAGTTCGGTACGCTGAGCGAAGCGATCGATACCTACATGACCGGGCTGCACCTGACGCCGCCGGACGGCATCAAGGTGGCAACCTGCCCGATGGTCCAGAAGCCGTGGCTGCAGGCGTCCGCGACCATCGAGAATCCGTACTACGGCAAAGAGATGCCGACCTGCGGCAGCTTCCGGTGAACATTTCCTTCACGAAGCACACGCTGGCGAACGGGCTCGACGTCCTCCTGCACGAGGATCA
>DASXIR010000199.1:0-10478 GCA_036497895.1 Vicinamibacterales bacterium
TGATGGCCGGAAAGTCCGCATCTGCCGCAAGTGCGAGGGAGTCGTCGACAAATGAGCGCCAGGCTGAAGGAGAAGTACGCCAAGGACGTCATTCCGGCGCTGACCAAGGAGTTCGGCTACAAGAACGTCATGGCCGTGCCGAGGATTCAGAAGGTCGTTGTGAACATGGTCCTCGGCGAAGCGACCTCGAACGCGAAGATCGTCGACACGGGCGCCGACGAGCTCGCGCGCATCACGGGCCAGAAGCCGGTGACGCGCCGCTCGAAGAAATCCATCGCGCAGTTCAAGGTCAGAAAAGGCCAGCCGATTGCGACCATGGTGACGCTGCGCGGCGCGCGCATGTGGGAGTTCCTGGATCGGCTGATGTCGATCGCGCTGCCGCGCGTCCGCGACTTCAAGGGCGTCTCGCCGAAAGGCTTCGACGGCCGCGGCAACTACACGCTCGGCCTGCGCGATCAGCTGCTCTTCCCGGAAATCGACTATATGAAGGTCGACAAGGCGCGCGGCATGAACGTCTCGGTGGTGACCACCGCGAAGACCGACGAAGAAGCACGGAAGCTGCTGCAGTTCATCGGCATGCCGTTCCGTCAGAACTAAGGGCTAAGAGTTTATGGCTACGACCGCGAAGATCGCTAAAGAACAGAAGAAGCCGAAATTCAAGGTACGGCTGCGCAACCGCTGCCATCTGTGCGGCCGTCCGCGCGCCTACATGCGGAAGTTCGCCCTGTGCCGTCTCTGTTTCCGCAAGTTCGCGCTTGAGGGAGACATCACCGGCGTCACCAAGAGCAGTTGGTAATTTGGCCGTCTGGTCCTCGACGACCAGGTAACCAGATGACGAGATTCAGAGAATAGATATGACAGACCCTATCGCAGATATGCTCACGCGGATCCGCAACGCGGTGACCGCCAAGCACACACGCGTCGACATGCCTTCCTCGCGGATCAAGGCCGACATCGCCAGGATCCTCGAGGACGAGGGCTACATCCAGGGCTTCAAGCTGCTGGACGACACCAGCGCCAAGACCACGGCGCAGGTCAAGGTGCTGCGGCTGTTCCTCAAGTACGGGCCGCACGGCGAGAAGCTGATCACCGGTGTGCAGCGAATCAGCCGCCCCGGGCGGCGCGTGTATTTCGGCCGCGAGGACGTTCCGGAGGTGCTCGCCGGACTCGGCACCAGCATCCTCACGACGTCGCGTGGCGTCATGACCGGACGCGCCGCGGTCAAAGCGGGTGTCGGCGGCGAGGTTCTCTGTAACATTTGGTAAACCCTTGACGCGCGACTCTCGACGCGAGAGTTGCAGGTCGAGCCTGAGAGTTTGCGAGTAGCAGATATGTCTCGAATCGGTAAGAAACCTATTTCGATCCCCAAGGGCGTCACCGTCAAGGTGGTGGACGGCGCGGTGGAGGTTCAGGGACCCAAGGGCAAGCTGCGGCAGGCGCACCCGATGGGCATCAACTTCGCGCTGAACGACGGCCACCTCACGGCGAGTCCGGCCAGTGAGGATCCGCAGCTCGGCAAGTTTCATGGCCTGGCGCGCACCCTGGTTGCGAATGCCGTCATGGGCGTCACCGACGGCTTCAAGCGCGAACTCGACATCGTCGGCGTCGGTTATCGCGCCGAGCTGAAGGGCAAGCAGGTGATCTTCGCGCTCGGCTATTCGCACGCGGTGGTGTTCGACGTGCCGACCGGAATCGACATCGTGATCGAGAAGCAGACGCACATCACGGTGACCGGCGTCGATCGGCAGCTGGTCGGGCAGGTCGCGGCCAACATCCGGCGTCTGCGGGTGCCGGATCCTTACAAGCAGAAGGGCGTCCGTTACACCGGTGAAGTGCTGAAGAAGAAGGCCGGCAAGACGGGGGCGAAGTAAGCCATGAGAATCAAGACCAAAGACGATCTCCGCGTCCGCATCCAGCTGCGCCAGCGCAAGCGGATTTCGGGAACGAAGGAGCGGCCGCGCCTCAGCGTGTTCCGCAGCGTCACCCACATCTATGCCCAGGTCATCGACGACCTGAGCGGCCAGACCCTGGTGTCGGCCTCGACGGTGGAGCCGACGCTCAAGGGCGGCGACAAGACCGTCAAGGGCGGCAACATCAAGGGCGCCGAGGCGATCGGCAAGGCGATCGCCGAGCGTTCGATCGAAAAAGGCATCACCCGGGTGGTGTTCGACCGCAGCGGCTTCCTCTACCACGGCCGCATCCGCGCCGTGGCCGACGCCGCCCGCAAAGCCGGATTGGATTTCTAGGAGCAGTATGCGCACTCGTGAACGAATCGATCCGTCGCAGCTCGACATCAAGGACAACGTGGTGGCGATCAACCGCGTGACCAAGGTGGTCAAGGGCGGCAAGAACCTGAGCTTCAGCGCTTTGGTGGTCGTCGGTGACGGACACGGCGTCGTCGGCTTCGGCATCGGCAAGGCGAAGGAAGTGCCGTCGGCGATCAAGAAGGGCATCGAGGCGGCGAAGAAGAACCTGATTCGGGTACCGCTCGCCGGCACCACCATCCCGCACCGCATCGTCGGCAACTTCGGCGCGGGCAGCGTGCTGCTCAAGCCGGCGCCGGACGGCACCGGCATCATCGCCGGCGGCGCCGTGCGTGCAGTGATCGAGGCGGCGGGGATCGGTAACATCGTCACCAAGTCGCTCGGATCGGCCAACGCGCACAACGTGGTGCGGGCGACCTGCGCCGGACTCGACGCGTTGAAGGACCCGGGCACGATCGCGCGGATGCGCGGCAAGACGTTGGAGGAGCTGACCGGGGCGACCGCGTAAGCGGACGCGTCAGGAACTGATCATGGCGAATCATCGAACTGATACCAAGGGCGCCACCGTCAAGGTGACGCTCGTCAAGAGCCCGACCGGCTTCAACGGCAGGCAGGCCATCGTCGTGAAGAGCCTGGGGCTGCTGCGGATCCGCCATTCGGTGGAGCTGAAGGACACGCCCGAAACGCGCGGGATGATCCACAAGGTGCGTCATCTGGTCACGGTGGAATAACCATGTCATTGAGTAATCTGCGTCCGCCAAAGGGCGCCAAGCACGCGAAGAAGCGCATCGGCCGCGGCCAGGGTTCCGGCAACGGCAAGACCGCCGGACGTGGCCACAAGGGACAGAAGTCGCGCTCGGGCTACAAGTTCAAGCGCGGATTCGAAGGCGGCCAGATGCCGCTGCATCGGCGCGTGCCCAAGCGCGGGTTTCACAACCCGTTCCGCGTCGAGTACGAAGTGGTGAACCTCGACACACTCGGTGAGCGCTTCGATGCGGGCACCGTGATCACCATCGATCTGCTCGCCGAACACCGCCTGGTCAGCAGCAAAAAGGCGCTGTTGAAGGTGCTGGGTCGCGGCGAGATCTCGAAGGCGCTGACCGTGCGCGCGCACAAGTTCAGCGGCAAGGCGGCCGAAAAAATCGCCGCGGCGGGCGGCGCAACGGAGCAACTCGCGTGAACGACAGCCTGAAGAACATCTTCACGGTTTCGGAACTGCGCAACCGGGTGCTGTTCACGCTGGGCATGCTCGGCGTCTACCGCATCGGGCATCACATCACCGTGCCGGGCGTCAACCTCGCCGCACTCGATGAGCTCGCGCGGCAGACGTCCAACACGATGTTCGGGCTCTACGACATGTTCTCGGGCGGGAACCTGTCGAAGGTGACGATTTTCGCGCTGGGCATCATGCCCTACATCAGCGCGTCGATCATCCTGCAGCTGTTGACGGTGGTGTGGCCGTACCTCGAGAAGCTCTCGAAGGAGGGCGAGCTCGGCCGCCGCAAGATCACGCAGTACACGCGCTATGGAACGATCGGCTTGAGCATCGTCCAGGCGCTCGGCATCGCCATCTTCCTCGAGCGCCAGACCAAGATCGCCGGCGGCCTGCCGCTGGTGTACCACCCGGGACTGGCATTCCGGCTGATGACCGTGCTGACCCTGACCACCGGCACGACCTTCATCATGTGGCTGGGCGAACAGATCACGGAGCGCGGTATCGGCAACGGTATGTCGCTCATCATCTACTGCGGCATCGTCGTCGGGTTGCCGCGGGCGGTGCTGCAGACCTTCGATCAGATGCGGACCGGTCAGCTCGGCCTGATCCGCGTGCTGTTCCTGCTGATCGTGATGGGCGCCGTGGTCGCGGCGATCGTCTTCGTCGAGCGCGGACACCGCCGTGTCACCGTCCAGTACGCCAAGCGGGTGGTCGGCCGCCGGATGTACGGCGGATCGAGCACCCACATTCCGTTGAAGGTCAACACCGGAGGCGTGATTCCGGTCATCTTCGCCTCGTCTATCCTGGCGTTCCCGGCGACGATCGCGCAGGCGATTCCCGGGAAGTGGAGCGAGGTGCTGGTCACACAGCTCGGCTTCGGCATGCCGCTGTACAACCTGCTGTATGTCGTCGGGATTATCTTTTTCACGTATTTCTACACCGCGATCATCTTCAATCCGGATGACGTGGCGGAGAACATGCGCAAGTACGGTGGCTTCGTGCCCGGGATTCGTCCCGGCAAGCGAACCGCCGAGTATATCGACACGATTCTCACGCGCATCACGCTGGCCGGCGCCATTTACCTGGCGTTGATCGCGCTGTTGCCGAACTTCCTGATCAGCGGCTTCAAGGTCGCGCCGATTCCGTTCATCGGCGACTGGCTCGACGCCAACCTGCCGAAGTTCATCACCGAAGGCATGAACGTGCAGTTCTTCTTCGGCGGCACGTCGCTGCTGATCGTGGTCGGTGTGGCGATGGATACCGTGCAGCAGGTGGAGTCGCAGTTGATCATGCGGCACTACGACGGCTTCATGAAGAAGTCGCGCGTGCGCGGGCGGCGGGCGTAGCAAGTACGGCATAGGCTCAGGGCTAACTGTCACGGGACTGAGGACGAATGGCGCTGAACCTGCTCATGCTCGGGCCACCGGGCGCCGGTAAGGGTACGCAAGCCGAGCGGTTTGCGAAGTCGCGGGGGATCCCGAGGATCTCGACCGGTGACATCCTGCGCGAGGCGGTCCACGCCGGGACCGAAATCGGCCTGCGCGCCAAGGCGGTCATGGATCGCGGCGAGCTGGTCGGCGACGAGGTGATGATCGGGATCGTCCGGGAGCGGCTCGAGCGGGACGATGCACGCGGCGGGTTCGTGCTCGACGGCTTTCCGCGCACCGTCGCCCAGGCGTCGGCGCTCGATGGGATCATGGACGGGCGCGATCCGCTGATCGTGCTCGACATCGTGGTGCCGGAGTCGGAACTGGTGCGGCGGCTTGGCGGCCGGATGATCTGCGAAGACTGCGGTACCAACGCCCCGGTTACGCACGGCACGGTCTGCCTGAACTGCGGCGGGCGGCTGGTGCAGCGGCGCGACGACAACCAGTCGGTGGTGCTCGAGCGGCTGAAGGTGTACCACCGTCAGTCGGAGCCGCTGGTGGAGTACTACCGCGTGCGGCCGACGTTTCGATCGATCGACGGTGCGCAAGCGCCGGACGATGTAGCGGCGGACCTGGTGGCGGCGATTGAGGCGGCTGGCGCCGGGAAGGCGAGCCGCAGGGGAGAACAAGGGTGATCGTCTGCCGGTCGGCGGCGGAGCTCGAGCGGATGCGGGAGGCTGGGCGTCTGGTCGGCGAGGTGCTGACCGAACTGCAGGCTCATGTTGCGCCCGGCGTTTCGACGGCGGACCTGGATGCGCTGGCGGAGAAGCGGATCCTGGCGGCCGGTGCGACGCCCGCGTTCAAGGGCTACCACGGGTACCCGGCGACGATTTGCGCGTCTATAAACGAGGAAGTGATCCACGGGATCCCCTCGGGACGCCGGCTGCTGAACGAAGGCGACGTCATCTCGATCGACGTCGGCGCATCGCTCGGCGGCTACTTCGGTGACAGCGCGATCACCCTGGCGGTCGGGCAGGTATCGGAAGAGGCGGCGACACTGCTGCGGGTCACCGACGAGTCGCTCTACAAGGCGATCGAGGTGGTGAAGCCGGGCGGACGGATTTCGGACATCGGCCACGCGGTGCAGCAGCACGTGGAAGCCTACGGGTTTTCAGTGGTGCGCGAGTTCGTCGGCCATGGCATCGGCCAGTCGATGCACGAGGAGCCGCAGGTGCCGAACTACGGGCAGCCTGGACGCGGGCCGCGGCTGACCGAGGGGATGGTCATCGCGATCGAGCCGATGGTGAACGCCGGCAAGGCGGCCGTCAAGGTGCTTGCGGATGGCTGGACCGCGGTGACGCGGGACGGCACGCTGTCGGCTCACTTCGAGCACACGGTGGCGGTCACGGCGGATGGGCCGTGGATTTTGACGGCGAGGGACGTGCCGGTGGCCCCTCGTTTAGCGTCGGGCCGGGCCTGACCGGCCGGCCGGATGAGCGAGCCGGGCGAGATGAGCGAGTCGCAGGCTCGCGGTTCGGAAGTCGTTGGCGTCGTGATCGAGACCCTGCCGAGCGCCCTGTATAAGGTGCGGCTGGAGCAGGGTTCGCTGGTGATGGCGCACATCGCTGATCGGATCGACCGCAACTTCGTGCGGCTGCTGGTCGGCGACAGAGTGCGAGTCGAGCTCTCGCCGGTGGATGTCGGACGGGGGCGGATTGTCGGAAAGCTGTCGTAGCGAAGCTATTGAGAAGCTACTGAATAGGGACAGGAAATAGCGATGAAGGTACGAGCGTCGGTCAAAAGGATTTGTGACAAGTGCAAGGTCGTCCGCCGCAACGGCGTGGTGCGGGTGATCTGTCCCAATCAGAAGCACAAGCAGAGGCAAGGATAAAGCGATGGCACGTATTGCTGGCGTTGATCTTCCGCGCACCAAGCGCATCGAGATCGGTCTGACCTACATCTACGGCATCGGGCGGGTGCGATCGAACACCATCCTGAAGGAAGCCGGCGTCAGCCCCGACATCCGCATCAAGGATCTGTCGGAGGACGACGTCCGAAAGATCAGCCGGGTGATCGAGGAGCAGGGCGGCGTGGAAGGCGATCTCCGCAAGGAGATTTCCATGAACATCAAGCGGCTGATGGAAATCGGCTGCTTCCGCGGCCTGCGCCATCGCCGTTCGCTGCCGGTGCGCGGCCAGCGGACCAAGACCAACGCCCGGACGCGCAAGGGTCCGCGCAAGGGCGCGATCGCGAAGAAGAAGGTAATCTAATTTATGGCGAAGACAGAAGCGGCCGCCGAGGGCGGTCTGCCGGAAAAGGCCGACAAGAAGGACGCCCCGGCAGGCAAGCGCAAGAAGACGTTCAAGAAGCGCGGCGAAAAGCGCATCGTGCACCACGGTCTGGCGCACATCCACGCGTCGTTCAACAACACGACCGTGACGATCACCGACACCGAAGGCAACGTGGTGGCGTGGTCGAGTGCCGGCGGCATCGGCTTCAAGGGCTCGCGCAAGGGCACGCCGTTCGCGGCGACCCAGGCGGCGCTCAGCGCCGGCAACGCCGCCAAGATCGTCGGCATGCGCTCGCTCGACGTGCGCGTCAAAGGACCGGGATCCGGCCGTGAGTCGGCGATCCGCGCGCTGCAAACGGTTGGTCTCGAAGTGAAATCGATCCGCGACGTGACGCCCATCCCGCACAACGGATGCCGTCCCCCGAAGCGGAGGAGAGTGTAAATGGCTCGTTATATCGGACCGGTCTGCCGGCTCTGCCGCCGCGAGGCGATGAAGCTGTTCCTCAAGGGCGAGCGCTGCTACACCGAGAAGTGCGCCATCGAGAAGCGCAACTTCCCGCCCGGGCAGCACGGCAAGACGCGGAAGGCGAAGCTCGCCGGCTACGGCCTCCAGCTTCGCGAAAAGCAGAAGGTCAAGCGCATCTACGGCGTGCTCGAGGATCAGTTCCGCGGCTACTTCGAAGAGGCCGAGCGCACCCGCGGCATCACCGGTGTGACGCTGCTGCAATTGCTCGAACGGCGCCTCGACAACGTGATCTACCGGCTCGGGCTGTCGACGTCGCGGCCGCAGGCGCGCCAGTTCGTGCGCCACGGCCACTTCCTGGTCAACGGCAAGAAGGTGGACATCCCGTCCTTCTCCGTGAAGCAGGGCGACGTGATCACCGTGCTCGGGCGGACCCAGAAGAACCCGACCGTCGAACACGCGATCGAAGAAGTGAAGGGTCGCGGCATCCCCGAATGGCTGTCCTTCGACCAGAACAACTTTACCGGCCGCATCGTGTCGGTGCCGACCCGCGAGCAGATCAACCTGCCGGTGCAGGAGCAGCTGATCGTGGAACTCTACTCGAAGTAAGAAGCGACGTTCGCAAACGCCGGCCCGCAGCCTTATACAGACCTGCGGCGGGAGGTCGGCGGTCACTTGCAGGTCTGGAGGCCCGTCTGAGGGCCCGTCAGCGAAAAGGAATCATTCATGTTGTGGAAGGGTTTTCAGCGCCCCAAGCGCCTCGAGTTCGAACGCGAAACGCTCACCGATCGGTTCGGCCGCTTCTACGCGCAGCCGTTCGAACGCGGCTTCGGCACCACCATCGGCAACGCGCTGCGCCGCGTGCTGCTGTCGTCGATTGAGGGCGCCGCGATCACCGCAGTGAAGATCGACGGCGTGCTGCACGAGTTCTCGCCGATTCCGGGCGTGGTCGAGGATGCGACCGACATCATCCTCAACCTGAAGCAGATTCCGTTGAAGCTGCACAGCGACCATACCAAGACGCTGACGATTCGGATCGACAAGCCGGGTGAAGTGCGCGCCAAGGACATCCAGGCCGACGGCGACGTCGAAATTCTCGAGCCCGAAGCGCACATCGCGACGGTGGCCGAGCACGGCAAGCTCCACATGGAGATGCGCATGAAGCGCGGCCGCGGCTACGTCTCCGCCGACAAGAACTTCGACGAGGACCTCGGCATCGGCTGGATTCCGATCGACTCGGTCCACTCGCCGGTCAAGAAGGTCAACTACCTGGTCGAAGCGGCGCGCCTCGGTCAGACCACCGACTACGACAAGCTGACGGTGGATGTCTGGACCAACGGATCGATCAACCCGCGCGATGCGATTTCGCTGGCGTCGAAGCTGGTCCGCGACCACCTGAACATCTTCATCAACCTCGAAGAAGGCGCGGAAGCGCAGCTCGAATCGGCCGCCGATCAGCCGCGCGCCGGCGCCAGCAACGAGAACCTCGACAAGTCGGTCGAGGAGCTCGAGCTTTCCGTCCGCTCTTACAACTGCCTCAAGAACGCGAACATCCGTACGATTCGCGAACTGGTGCAGAAGACCGAAGCCGAGATGCTGAAGACGAAGAACTTCGGCCGCAAGAGCCTGAACGAGATCAAGGAAATCCTGCACACCATGGGTCTGAGCCTCGGCATGCGTGTCGACCAGCCTTCGGCGCAGGACTAACAGCGGACATAAGAGGAGAGGGCAGGCAGGTCAGGTCAGGCGGGTAGGGGCAGGGAGGGGACGCATCCTCCAGCCGTTCCAGCCAACCGGACCCGCCCGACCCGCAGCGAAGTTATGAGACACCGAGTAGCCCACAGAAAGCTGGGACGCGTCACCGAGCACCGCATCTCGATGCTGCGGAACCAGGCGACCGATCTGCTCCGCTACGAGCACCTGACGACGACCGTGCCGAAAGCCAAGGAGCTCAGGCCGTTCGTCGAACGGCTCATCACCGTCGCCAAGCGCGGTCTGGCGGCCGG
Organism: Vicinamibacterales bacterium; assembly: GCA_036497895.1. Taxonomy (GTDB): domain Bacteria; phylum Acidobacteriota; class Vicinamibacteria; order Vicinamibacterales; family CAVVIG01; genus CAVQFC01. The sequence continues at coordinate 9,607 of DASXIR010000199.1, forward strand.
CGAAGCGAACGGCCGCGTGCTGAACGCGCGCCGGCTGGTCATGCAGGATCTGCAGGACCGCGAAGTCGTCAGCAAGCTGTTCGACACGCTGGCACCACGCTTTGCGGCGCGTCCGGGCGGCTACACCCGTCTGCTGCGGGTTGGCTACCGCAAGGGCGACAGCGCCGAAATGGCGCAGGTCGAACTGATTGGCAGCGAATTCGATCCGAAGGCCAAGGCCGACACCGAAGCGGGAGAGGCAAAGCCCAAGGCCAAGGGCGTTGGCGGCCGCCTGCGCGCGGCGGCCGAACGTCTGCGCGGCAAGAAAGACGATGCGGAGGGCGGCGGCAAGAAAGTGACCGCCAAGCCGTCGAAGGGCGCCGGCGCCGGACGTCGCGCGACCACTCCCCGCAAGGCTGGCGGCAGTTAAAAAGTCAGCATTCTGAAATCGGCAACTCACAGAGCCCCGCGGCGCATCAGCGTCGCGGGGCTTTTTGTTATTATCCCCGCACCATGCAGCGCACCACGGCTTGCTTTCTGGCGGCGCTGCCGCTGACATCCCTTCTAATTCAGGCATCGCCGCCCGCCTGCGAAATGACGGGCTACCGCGCTCAGCCCGGTCTTGTCGCGGCCAGCGGCGCCGATGGCTTGACACTGACCTGGGACGGCGACTCCGACCACACGCTTCGCATGCGGCTGGTCGTCGACAACGCCATGCCGACTGTTCGCGAGCTTTCCATCCGCCGGAAAGCCGCCGGATGGACGACGCTGGTTGCCGGCGCGCAGCCGGAGTTTCGCATCGTGTCCGGCTTTCGCCGCATGAGCAATCAGCAGATGCAGCCGCTGGTCGGCCTCGGTGTGCCGATCACGCCGGCGATCATCGACGCGCACAA
>DASXIR010000200.1:0-4795 GCA_036497895.1 Vicinamibacterales bacterium
TTCCAGCGAGGCCTCGACGAAGCGCGAGCCGCCAATCTACCCGCGTCGATCGCCAAGCTCGACGGAAACATCTGCAGCGTCGAAATCGATCTCGGCCGATGGGACGACGCGGAGCGGCACAACGAGGAATTCCACAAGATCTGGATGACCGATCACACAGAGCCCTCCGTCTACTATCTGCTCAATCGTGGCCAGATCGCGAAGGGCCGCGGCCGCCTGGACGAGGCGGACCAGTTGTTGCGCAAGGCGCTGACTATCGAAGGTGCATCGCCGTCGGTGCTGTGGTCGTCCCACTACAACCTCGCGCAGGTCGCCACCGCCAGACACGATCGTGCGCGCGCATCGGATGAGTACGAAGCGGCGCTTCGTGTCATCGAAACGACTCGCGCAAGCCTCGCCGGGACCGACGCAAAGATCTCGTACCTGACCGAGCTGATTTCCTTCTATCGCGGATACGTGTCGGCGTTGCTCGAACAGGGAGAGGACGACCGCGCGCTGGAAGTCGCGGATTCGAGTCGCGGCCAGCTGCTGGCCGAGCGCCAGGGAGCGTCGCCGCCCGGCCGCGCCAAGATGGCCGCCTTCAAGCACGCAGTCAAGCAATCGGGCGCCGTGATTCTGTCGTATTGGCTGTCAGTCGATAAATCGTATCTCTGGGTTGTGGCTCCCGGCGGCGTCCATCTCCTGACACTGCCGCCACTGAACGCGATCGACGTCCTCGTGCGGCAGCACCAGGCCAGCATCGCCAACGCGATGGGCAATCCGCTCGCGGCGGCCAACGGCGCCGGAGACACGTTGTACGAAACACTGATCGCGCCGGCCAGTGCCTGGATCCCCAAGGACGCTCGGGTGGTCATCGTGCCGGACGGCCCGCTGCACGAGATCAATTTCGAGACGCTGACCGTGCCGTCGCCAACTCGCCACTACTGGATCGACGACGTCGAGATCGAACTGGCGCCATCGGTGGCGGCGCTGTCCGGCGCACCGCCGGATCAGGGTCCTCGCGGCTCAGGCCTCCTTCTGGTCGGGAACGCGCAAGCGCACGATCCTGACTTTCCGCGTCTGGCCAGCGCCAGTCTCGAGATGTCCAACATCGCCTCTCATTTCGGGCCCGATTCGGTCACGACGCTGGAGGGCGACGGCGCCTCGCCGCGCGCCTACGCCGGCGCTCGGCCCGAGCGTTTCAAGTACGTGCATTTCACCGCACACGCGACGGCGAACCGGGACAATCCGCTCGACTCGATCGTGGTGCTGTCAGGACCCCAGGACGGCTACAAACTGTACGCACGCGAGGTGGCGACGCTCAAACTGAACGCGGATCTCGTCACCATTTCAGCCTGCCGCAGCGCCGGCGACAAGGCCTACGCCGGTGAGGGACTCGTGGGTTTCTCGTGGGCGTTTCTGAAGGCCGGCGCGCACAATGTCGTGGCCGGCTTGTGGGACGTTGATGACAGCACAACGCCGCAGCTGATGGATCGCTTCTACGCCGGCATCGCCTCCGGCCACTCCCCAGGACGCGCCCTGCGCGACGCCAAGCGCGTCCTGATTGCCGAGGGCGGTGCGGCGGCCGCGCCGTATCGGTTGGCCGCTCTCGAACTGTTCACCGCCTCGCTCAGAAACTGATTCCCAGGGCTCGCGCCCCAGACCGACACGACGCGTCAGTGTCGCGTATTCGAAGACTGGCTCGGCATCGGCGGCCCGTTCTTGACGGTGCGATCGAAGAACTCTTCCATCCGCTTCCACGCGTCACGCAGGACGATGTCGCGACGGAAGAAATGAATCTCGCCGGGATAAATCTGCGACTCGAACGGCTTGCCGAGCTTAATCAGGACGTCGAACAGCCGCAGCGAATCCGCGAACGACACGTTCCGGTCGTTGGTGCCGTGCAGGATCAGCAGCGGCCGCACCAGCTTGTCCATGTGTTGAATCGGCGCCGAGATGTCGTAGATCTCCGGATTCTGCACCGGCGTCCCGAGCCGCGGCGTCGTGTAGCCTGACCCGTAGGTCGCCCAGTCAACGACGCCGGCGACGTCAACGCCGGCGCGCCACAACGTCGGATCGACGGTCATCGCCTGCAGCGTGAGGAAGCCGCCGTAGCTCAGACCGAAGACGCCGATGCGATCGGGATCCACGTAGCTGAGCGTCTTCAGGTAGTCGGCGCCCGATGCCACGTCCGCGGTGTCGTTGACGCCGACGCCCATGTACACCCCGGTTGACCAGTCGCGGCTGTAGCCGGAACTGCCGCGATAGTCGGGCGTCAAGATCACGTAGCCCTGTTGCGCGAAGTACTGACAGAGCGAGTAGTACATCCGGTAACTGCCGGGGTGCCAGCCGAGAAAATTCTGATCCGAACCGGAGCCGTGGATCCAGACCAGCGCCGGATGCTTCTTGCTGCGATCGATGGTCTTCGAGACCATCAGCGACGCTGGCACCGGCGCCTTGTCCAGCCGGCTCGGGTAGGACACGAGCACCGGCGGCGTGAGGTCGGCTTTGTCGAGGCCGGCCGGCATCGAGTCGCTCAAGCGCACGAAACGTGATTGCGGACGCGCCGCGACGGTGTAGAGATCGAGCGCGTTTTCGACGTCGGTGCGGTGGAAGACGAGGCTCGCGCCATCGGGAGAAAACGATGGGTCGAAGTTGACCCCGTGCTCGGTGACGATCGCATCGCTTTTGCCGGTCGCCACGTCCACGATATCGACGAAGCGCTCCATCTGATTGCCGTCAACGCTGCGGTGATACGCGATTTTCCGGCTGTCGGCTGACCACGCGCCGAGGCCGGCGAGGTGCTTGCCGGTGGTGAGCTGCTTTGCCTGCGACTCCGACGTCGCCGTCACCGGCATGACATAGACGTGAATCCAGCCGCTTCGGTCGCTGATGAACGCGACCGACTTGCCGTCCGGCGAGACCATCACCTTCGAGTCGCGTCCGGTCGGCGAAAACCAGCGCTCGTCGTGATCCCGCCACAGGACCCGGGCGCCGCTGGAGAGGTTCCACACTTTGATCTCGCGCGTCTTGCCGTTAGCCGAGTCCTCGGACCACAGCACCGATCCGTCGGCGGTGAACTGCACGGTGCGCGGGTTGCCGACCGCCGGTATCCACGAGATGTCGCCGCCGAACACCGAGACGACTCCGAGACGTCGCTCGGTCGCGCCGCCGGCAACGACGCCGTTGCTGTTGCCGATGATGCGCGTGCGATCGCCGTTGAACGGCAGCAGTCCGGGATCCGCGGGCAGTCCGCCACCGCCGGAGACGAACGCCAGCCACTCGCCGTCAGCAGAGAACACCGGGTTCGATGCGGTCGCCGGGTTCAGGCCCGTCACCGGCCGTTGCGTCTGTTTTCCGAGTGACGCGGCCCAGATCTGACCGTTTCGGGTGAAGGCGATCACCTTGCGATCGGGCGACAGCGCGAAGTTGGCGGCGTCGGCGAGGCCGCCCGGCATTCGCGCCGGTCTGGCTCCGGCCGGCGACACGGTCCAGAGCACGCCGTTTCTCGCGAACAGAATCTCGTTCGGCGAGACCCAGGCAAACGCCGAAATGTCCGAGGTCCTGATGTCGGGATCGACCGGAAAGTCGGTCAGCGCCACCGGCTTCTGTCCAGGCGAGACGACAAAGAGATCCTGCTTGCCCCAGGCGTCCCACAGAAACGCGATCATCTTTCCGTCGGGCGACCACGCCGGCGCGGACGGGTATTTGATCTGCGAGATGCGATCGACGGTAATGCTGCCGTGAGGAGAGTCGGCGGCCCGCGGCGCCGCCAGGGACAGACAGATGAGTGCGCCGACGAAAAAGGCCGTGAACTTCATGGCCGATGATAACCGGAGTCGGCCGCTGTCTTCACCGCCTGAAGAGTGAGAGCTGGCCCCGGCGACGCTGTTGCCGGTCCTGCCGATCGTCGAACACTGTTCGGCCGTTCAACGACTCCGAAATCCGGTGTTCGTGCCGCACTGTCTCGTCGAAGTCGGCTTCGGGCGAATGCCGTGCTTCGACCGCCCGCACGTAGCGGTCGAGACGTGCCATCCCGTCCATCCGATCCGCGTCGCCAAGCCGCGCCGACTCGAGGCTGCGACGGAGGAATCCGAGCGACTCGTCGTACGTGGTCAGGGGCACGGGGAATGGATGCCCGTCCTTGCCGCCGTGCGCGAACGAAAAGCGCGCCGGATCCTCGAAGCGGCTCGGTGCGCCGTGTACGACCTCGGCGATCAGCGCGAGTGACTGCAGCGTCCGCGGACCCAACTGCTCGACCAGGAGGAGCGAGGCGAAGTCGCGCAGTTCGCGTTGGTGTGCGACCGCCAGCACGGCGCCAAGCCGTTTCAGATCCACGTCCTTCGGACGAACGTCATGGTGCGCGGGCATCACCAGCCTGCGTGCGTCCTGCAGCGTCCGGGCCGGGTCAGTGCGCGCGATCGTCAGCAGCGCTTCCTGCGCCGGAGCGGCGCGACGGTCGACCAGATTCTGAATCAGCCCGGCCGGCTGGCCGACAATCGCCGTGTGTGGTTCGCACGTGAAGTCGCGGACCGCAGGGGAGTGCCAATGGTAGCGCCTGGCCAGACGCGAGGCCGGATTCAATCCTTGTTGAATGACCGCCCATTCGCCTTCGGCGGTGACGACGAAGCCGTGGAGATAGATTTGAAAGCCGTCGCCGACAGCGTTGTTGTCCACTCGCGCGGTCAGGCGACTGGCTCTGACCAGCGCGTCAGCGTCGAAGCCGTGCCGGTCTGCCACCAGCCGCAATTCGTTCGGCGTGTTGCGCGAATGGCGGCCGCGACCGCCGCAGAAGTGCACGCCCAGTTCGTGGCTG
>DASXIR010000201.1:0-53822 GCA_036497895.1 Vicinamibacterales bacterium
AGCGCCTACCTGTGCTCGCGGTTCGCGGTGCCCGCAATGATCGCCGCCGGACGCGGTGCCATTGTCAATATCGCGTCGATGGCCGGCCGCCGCGGCCTTCCCTATCGGGTCGGCTACTGTTCCGCGAAGGCGGGACAGATCGGGATGACGTATGGGCTCGCACTCGAGCTGGGGCGTCACAACATCACCGTCAATGCGATCGCGCCCGGCGCGGTCGCCGGCGATCGCATCGACCGCATGATCCAGGGTCAGGCCGACGTGCGTGGCGTGAACGTCGAGCAGATCCGCCAGTCCTTCGTCGACCGCTCCACGCTGCGACGGATGTCCACGGCCGACGATATCGCGTCGCTGGCCGCGTTTCTGTGCAGCGATCTGGCCCGCAACATCTCGGGCCAGTGCATCCCGGTCACCGCAGGGGAGCCGGCGTCGTAAACCGATCGCGCAAACGAACGAGGGATCCTTTGTGAAAGCTGTTCTCTGCAAGACCTACGGTCCGCCGGAATCGCTCGTCATCGAAGATGTCCCGGCTGCCATGGCCGGGCCCGGCGAAGCCGTGATTGCGGTGCGGGCTGCCAGCGTCAACTTCCCGGACGTGCTGATCATCCAGAACAAATATCAGGTGAAACCGCCGTTGCCGTTCTCGCCAGGAAGCGAGGTCGCGGGCGTCGTCACTGCGGTTGGTCACGGCGTGACCGGCGTCGCGCCGGGCGACCGCGTGCTCGCGATCACCACCTACGGCGGATTCGCGGAGGAGGTCAGGACCGAGGCGCGACGCCTGGTGCCGATTCCGCCGGGCATGGACTTCGTGACCGCCGCGGCCTTCGGCCTGACCTATGCCACCTCTGACCATGCATTGCGCGATCGCGGCGCGCTCCAGACTGGCGAGACGTTGCTCGTGCTGGGCGCCGCCGGTGGCGTCGGCATCGCGGCCATCGAAATCGGCAAGGCGCTTGGCGCGCGGGTGATCGCCTGCGCGTCCACTGACGAGAAGCTCGCCGTCTGCCGCGATCACGGCGCTGATGTCACGATTAACTACTCCCGCGACGATTTGCGCGAACAGATCAAGCTGCACACCGACGGCCGCGGGCCTGACGTCATTTACGATCCGGTCGGCGGTCCGTACACGGAGCTCGCCCTCCGATCGATCGCCTGGCGCGGCCGCCTTCTCGTGGTCGGTTTCGCCGCCGGTGAGATTCCCAGAATTCCTCTGAACCTGACGCTCCTCAAGGGCTGCTCGATCGTGGGCGTGTTCTCGGGCGACTTCACGCGCCGCGAGCCGCAGCGCTTCGCCGAGACGATGCAACAACTCGGCAGGTGGTACGCCGAAGGCAAGCTGCGGCCGCACGTGTCCGCCACCTTCCCCCTCGCGCACGCCGCGGAAGCGCTGACGCTGATGGCCAACCGCCAGGTGACAGGGAAAATAGTGTTGACGACCGGGCGCGTATAATCGGGCCAGCCAGGAGGCGCTTCATGACCCGTCGCCTGCTCACCGGTTTGGCCGCTGCACTGCTCCCGCTACTGGCGCAGACGCCTGTGCCCGCTGCGACGGCGGGGACCGCCTGTACCAGCCTCGCCGCGCTCACCATTCCCAGCGTCACCATCAGGTCGGCCGAGGCGATAGCGGCCGGTCCGTTTACTCCGCGCAATATTCCCGAACCTGTGAACGGCCAGCCGCCGCGGCCGTCCGCAACCATCACGCTGCCCGCGTTCTGCCGCGTTGAGGCAACCGCCCGGCCAACCGCAGACTCCGAGATCAAGTTTGAAGTGTGGATTCCACCGGTTGACGCGTGGAACGGCAAGTTCGAGGGTGTCGGCAACGGCGGCTACTCAGGCTCGATCGCTTACCCGGCGATGGCGATTGGACTGCGCCGCGGTTACGCAGTGGCGAGCACCGATACCGGCCACTCCGGCGACGACATGAAGTTCGGCCAGGGCCATCCGGAAAAGATCCTCGATTGGGCCTACCGCTCGATTCACCTGATGACCGAGACGTCGAAGCTGATCGTCAGGAATGCGCAGGGCAGCTTCGCCGAGCGCGCCTATTTCGTCGGCTGCTCGTCAGGCGGCCATAAGGCGCTGTCCGAAGCGCAGCGCTACCCCAACGACTACGACGGCATCGTCGCGGGCGATCCGGCAAGCAACCGCATCCGCCAGACCTTCGCGTTCATGTATTCGTGGATCGCGACCCACACGCCGGACGGCAAACCGATCCTGTCGCCGAGTAAACTCACGCTCCTCACCAAAGCCACCGTGGACGCGTGCGATGCCTTGGACGGTCTGAAGGATGGCCTCATCGACGATCCACGACGCTGCCGCTACGACCCCGCCAGGCTGCTGTGTAAGGCCGGCGCGACCGACGATGCGGCCTGCTTGAGTGCGGCGCAGGTGGAGGCGGCGAAGAAGATCTACGAAGGCGTCAAGAACCCGCGCACCGGCGAGCAGATCTTCACCGGCTGGTCGAAAGGCAGCGAAGGCTTCGGCGACGCCGCCGGCGAGAGCTGGCGCGCCTACATCCTCGATCCGCCGGAACCGATGCGCGCCGGCTTCTTCAAGTATTTCCTGTTCCACGATCCGAACTGGGATCCGCGCACCATCGACTACGATCGCGACCTGGCCTACGCCGAACAGAAAATGCCGTTCATGGTCGCCGTGGACAAGGATCTGACGCCGTTCAAGAAGCGCGGCGGCAAGTTACTGATGTACACCGGCTGGTCGGATCCGGTCGTGCCGCCGCAGGACACCGTGTCGTACTACGAAGCCGTGACAAAGGCGATGGGCGGCCTCGAAAAAACCCGCGAGTTCTACCGCTTCTTCACGGCGCCAGGGATGGGACACTGCTCCGGCGGTCCGGGACCGAACCAATTCGATCACCTGACCGCGCTCGAGCAGTGGGTCGAAAAAGGGACGGCGCCGGACAAGCTGATCGCCTCGCACAGCACCAACGGCAAGGTCGACCGGACGCGTCCGCTTTGCCTCTATCCGCAAGTGGCGCGGTGGAAAGGCACCGGCAGCATCGACGATGCGGCGAATTTCTCGTGCGTCGCCGAGACGCCCGCCGCGCCCGCGCGCAAAACGTCAACGCAGTAGCACATTCCGAGCGTATCGCCAGGTTGAGCGTCGAACTGCGTGGCGCTCAGAGAGGATATTTCCCGGCGTCGATCACCGCGGCCGCAATCCGGCGACGGCCGGCGATGCCGTCGATGCCTGCGTAGGCGGCGAGGCGCTGAACGCCGGACGCCAATGTCGGCTCGGCGCCGCGCGCGGTCAGCGCGGCCACCACCGCGCGCGACGCTGCCGCGACGCGGTCCGCGGCGTCGTTGGTGTAGACTCGCGCGATGTCGGCGGCGGTAACGGCGCGGCTGTCCCCGCGGGATGCGACCTTCTCGGCGCGGACGATCGCGCTCTCGCTCGCGTAGGCCTCGATGATCACGTCGGCGATCTGCGCGAGTACCTCCTGCTCTTCCTTCAAGGCATCGCCGCAGACGGCTACGGCGCTCCCGAGCAGCGCGATCGAAAGTTGCTTGAGCCGCGCCACGTACTCGCGCTCCTGTCGAAGATCGCCCGGTCCGGCCTTGGCAGCGGACGCCGGCGGCGTCTGGGTGCTGGAATGCTCGAGCGCCCGGCGCGCCGCTTCCGGAGTGAACCACTCGGGCGACAACTTCAGCAACCGCGTCGGCACCAGCATCCGGTTGATCTCGTTGGTGCCCTCGTAGATGCGCGTGATGCGCGCATCCCGGTACATCCGCTCGAGCGGGAACTCGCGCGAGTAGCCGTTGCCGCCGAATACCTGGATGCCTTCGTCCACCGCCCACGCCAGCGCTTCGCTGGTCCAGACCTTGTTGATCGAGCACTCGACCGAGAAGCCTTCGATGGTTTTCATCACGCCGGCGCCGTCGGAGCGGCCACCGCGTTCGATCTGCCGGTCGACGTCACCGAGTGTCCGATACGACATCGCGTCGCCGACGAACGCGCGGATCGCCATGCCGGCGAGCTTCTGCTTGATCAGGCCGAAGTCGGCGATCGCCCGGCCGAACTGGCGGCGCTCTTTGGCGTACTTCACCGAGTGATTCAGGGCCGAGCGCACGCCGGACATGTTGCGCGCGCCCAGTTTCACGCGCCCGAAATTGAGCACGTTGAACGCGACCTTGTGACCCTGGCCGATCGGACCGAGCACGTTCTCGACCGGTACCCTGACGTTGTCGAGCATCAACGCCGTCGTCGACGAGCCGTCGAGTCCCAGCTTGATCTCGTCGCGGCCGCTGACCAGGCCCATGCCGCGCTCCACCAGGAACGCGGTGAACTTGTCGCCATCCACCTTCGCGAAGATCGTGAACAGGTCGGCGAAGCCGCCGTTGGTAATCCACATCTTCTGACCGTTCAGCTCGTAATGACGGCCGTCCGGGGTCAACGTCGCCGTGGTGCGCGCCGCCAGCGCGTCGGATCCGGACTGCGGCTCGGTCAGGGCATAGGCGCCGATGAGATCGCCGGCTGCAAGCCGCGGCAGATAGCGGGCCTTTTGTTCGTCGTTGCCGAAATGTACCAGCGGCAGCGTCCCGATCGAAGTGTGCGAGCCAAGCGATCCCGCAAACGACGGGCTCACCGCGATCTGTTCGCCGACATAGGACGCGCTGATCAAGTCGAGCCCCAGGCCGCCATACTCGGGAGGAATCTCGAGCCGCAACAAATCGAGCTCGCTCGCCTTCTTCAGGAGCTCGCGGGTCAGCACCCAATCGTGACTGTAGAGGCGCTCGACCACGGGCAGCACCTCTTTCGTCATGAACTCCGCGGCGGTCTGTCCGAACAACCGCTGTTCGTCCGAGAGGTCCTCACGCACGAAGACGTCGGCGGCGGACGCGTTCACGGTCAGGAACTGACCGCCTCGAGTCAGCGATTGATTGGGTATCGTGGGCATCGTCATCGCAATCGCTCGCGTGTGTGGTTGACAGTCCGGCGGCTGAGAAGTATAAGCCTGACGACGTGCCGACCATCAGCGAATTGTTCGATCTGCGTGGACGCGTGGCGATCGTGACTGGTGGATCGCGCGGTCTCGGACAGGAAATGGCGGAGGGTCTCGCCGAGGCCGGCGCCGCGTTGATGCTGTGCGCGCGGCGACAGGAATGGCTGACGCCGACAGTCGACGCGATGCGGGCGCGCGGATTCCGCGTCGAAGGCACGCTCTGCGACGTCGCCAAAGCCGCCGATGTCCAGGCGGTCGTGGACGCCACCGTGGCGGCGTTCGGCAAAGTGGACATTCTGATCAACAACGCCGGGATCACCTGGGCGGCGGAGCCCGAAGTGATGCCGCTCGACAAGTGGCAGCGCGTCGTCGACGTCAACCTGACCGGCGCCTTTCTGTTCTCGCAAGCCGCGGCCCGCGAGATGCTCCCGCGCGGCTGGGGACGGATCATCAACGTCGCATCGATTGCCGGACTGCATTCGATGGTGAATGGTCCGCACTATGCGGCCTACGCCGCCACCAAGGCCGGCCTGATGGGACTGACGAGAGAGCTGGCGGCGTCGTGGGGGCGGCAAGGCATTCGCGTGAACGCGATCGCGCCGGGTTTTTTCCATTCGCGCCTCGCCGACGGCGCGATTGTCATGACCGAACCCGCGATCAAAGCCTCGTCACCTATTCCCCGGGTTGGCGACGTCGGGGAGCTGAAAGGCGTCGCCGTGTTCCTGGCGGCTGACGCGTCCAATTACATCACGGGCCAGACCATCATCGTGGACGGCGGGCGCACCATCGCGTGACCCCGAGTTCTCCGTACGCGGCGCGCCCGTGGCTCAGGCACTACGACCACTGGGTGCCGTCACAGCTGACGTATCCGTCCCGGCCGCTCGGCGACATTCTTTCAATTGCGGCAGTCCATCGCCCTGACGGCACTGCGACGCACTTTCTCGGCGCCGAGCTGACCTTCGGCGACCTCAAACGCCAATCCGATGCGCTGGCAGCGGCGCTCTCGGAGCTCGGCATCGCCAAAGGCGATCGCGTGGGGATCATGCTGCCGAACTGCCCGCAGTACATCGTCGCGACGTTCGGCATCCTCCGGCTCGGTGCGGTAGTCGTGAACGTGAACCCGAGCTACACCGCGCGCGAAGCGGCGATCGTCGCCGCCGACTCTGGTGTCGTCGCGATCGTGACGCTGGATGTCCTGGCGCCGCTGGTCGCCGCCATCCGGAGCGCGACCCGTATCGAACACGTGATCGTGACCTCGCTGGCCGAGTACTCGGCCGCGGCAACGCCACCCGATCCTATCGACGGCGCGCTGCGCCTGTGCGATTTGCTGTCCGCAGCCCCGGGGCGCGGGTCGGGTTCGCGGCCGCTCCCGCCAATCGCCGCTCACGATCTGGCGGTGCTGCAATACACCGGCGGAACGACCGGCACCCCGAAAGGGGCGATGCTGACGCACGGCAACATTTTCGCGAACGTGGTCCAGGCATCGAGCTGGACCAATCCGCGCTACGTCTTGAGCGGCGAAGAGCGCTACCTCGTCGTGATCCCGTACTTCCACATCTACGCATTCACGGTCTGCATGATGATGGGGATCTCGATCAACGCTCTTCAGGTGATCCATCCCAAGTACGATCCCGACCAGGTGCTGACATCGATCCGCCAATTCCGTCCGACCTACTTCCCCGCCGTGCCGACGCTGTTCGTGTCGTTGCTGAATCATCCGCGGGTCGGCGAATTCGGGCTCGATCGCGTCCGTCATTTCAACAGCGGCGGCGCGCCGTGCCCGGTCGAAGTGCTGACAGAGTTCGAACGCCGGATCGGCCGGCCGTTGACCGAAGGCTACGGTCTGTCGGAGACGTCCCCGGTTACGCACTCGACGTCGCAGCTCGGCCTGCGCAAGCTCGGTACGGTTGGCCTGCCGATGCCCGACACCGATCTCAAGATCGTGGACGTCGAGACCGGCGAGCGCGAACTGCCGCCCGGCGAAGACGGCGAGCTCTGTATCGCCGGACCGCAGGTGATGCAGGGCTATTGGAACAAGCCCGACGAAACCGCCCAGGCGCTCCGCGCCGACGCCGGCGGCCGAATCTGGTTTCATACCGGCGACATCGCGGTCATCGATGCGGACGGCTTCACCTCAATCGTCCAGCGAAAGAAGGACATGATTATCGTGGACGGATACAACGTGTACCCGTCAGAGATCGAAGCCGTTCTGTATCAGCACCCCGCGATTCGTCTCGCGGCGGCAATCGGAATCCCGGATCCGTACCACGGCGAGACCGTGAAAGCCTGTGTCGCGCTCAAGCCCGGCGCGACCGTATCGGCCGACGAACTGGTCGCTTACTGCCGCAGCGGGCTGACCGAGTACAAGGTGCCACGCGCCGTCGAAATCCGCGAGACGCTGCCGATGAGCGCGGTCGGCAAGATTCTCTATCGCGTACTGCGCGAAGAACACGGGTAAACGTCCGATGACACAGATTCGTCAGGGGCTCAGCGGCCTGGAATACTTCCAGATGATGATCGCCGGTCAGGTCGAGCCGCCGCCGTTCGTCGCCCTGCTCGGCTTCCAGTTGTCGGAAGCGGAAGCCGGCCGCGTCGTGTTCACGACGACGGTGCGCCCCGAACACTACAATGGCCAGGGGGTCGCCCACGGCGGCTTCGCCGCGTCGCTCCTCGACTCGGCGCTGGGCTGCTGCATCAATACGATGATGCCGGCCGGCCGACGCTTCACCACCCTGGAGCTCAAGATCAACCTGACCCGCCCGTTGACGATCGCGGCCGGACCGCTTCGCTGTGAAGCGCACGTCGTTCACCTCGGCGGACGCACCGCGACATCCGAAGGCCGCATTCACGATCAAAACGGCAAGCTCTACGCGCACGGCACCACCACCTGTATCGTGGTTGAGGCACCGCGCGGCGCCCTCGAGCCCTGACCCGACGCAGTCTTTCTCACGGAGCTGACATGGCGGATCTCGTGCACTACGCAGTGAAAGACGGCGTCGCCGTCCTGACGATCGACAACCCACCGGTCAACGCACTGGCGCCTGAGGTGTGGGGGCAGATCGAAGACGCCGTCAGGAAGGGAGTCGCCGATCCGTCGGCCGTCGCGTTGGTGCTGATTGGGGCCGGCACGACCTTCATCGCCGGCGCCGACATCAAGGCGTTCGAGCTGCTGAAGACGCCCGCCGATTCGATGGCCCGGTCGGCGGGCACCCATGCCCTGCTGAAACGCATCGAAGATGCCACCAAGCCGCTGGTCGCCGCCATTCACGGCAACGCGCTCGGCGGTGGACTCGAAGTCGCTCAGGCCTGTCACTTTCGAGTCGCGGTCCGGGATGCGAAAGTCGGACAGCCGGAAGTCCTGCTGGGGATCATTCCCGGGGCAGGCGGCACCCAACGATTGCCTCGACTGTGCGGCGCGGAGTTGGCACTGACGATGTGCACGGGTGGCAAGTCGGTCGCCGCACCGCAGGCGTTGAGCGCCGGCATCGTGGATCACGTCGTCGACGGCGCGCTGCTCGACGGCGCGATCGCGTTCGCGAAGACGAAGGCGGCGGCCGGCGAGATCCGTAAGGTCCGCGACATCGTCATCAGCGCGGAAGGCGTGAGTCGAGGCCTCGAGGCGTGCGCCGCGATGCGTTCGACTCTGGCAAAGACCGCGCGGGGACTGAAGGCGCCGTTCGCCGTGGTGGACGCGATCGAAGCCGGCCTGCGCAATCCGTTCGACGCCGGGTCGGTTCGCGAACGCGAGCTGTTCGCCGGCTGCGTGGTCAGCACCGAATCGAAGTCGCTGCGTCATCTGTTCTTCGCCGAACGCGACGTTGCGAAGGTGCCGGACGTACCGAAGGGGACGCCGGTGAAACCGATCGCGCGTGCGGCGGTGATCGGCGCGGGAACCATGGGCGGCGGCATCACGATGACCTACGCCAATGCCGGCATCCCGGTGCTTCTCAAGGAGGTTGACGAGGCGTCGCTGCAACGCGGCCTGGCCACCATCCGCAAGAACTACGACGTGACGATGTCGAAAGGCAAGATGACGGCCGAGCAGGTCGAAAAGACGATGGCGCTGATCACGCCCACGACGTCTTACGATCACTTCGACGAAGTCGACATCGTCGTCGAGGCGGTGTTCGAGAACATGGACCTGAAGAAGGCCACCTTCGCGGACCTCGGCCGGGTGACGCGGCCGGATTGCGTGCTGGCCACCAACTCCTCCACCCTCGACATCGACGAATTCGCGCGAGCCAGCGGCCGGCCGACGCAGGTCATCGGCCACCACTTCTTCAGCCCGGCCAATGTGATGAAGCTGCTGGAGATTGTTCGCGGCAAACGGACCAGTGCGGAGGTGATCGCGACGTCGCTCAAGCTCGCGAAGACCCTCAACAAGATCGGTGTGGTAGTCGGCAACTGTTTTGGATTCGTCGCCAATCGCATGCTCGCCTACTACATGCGCGAGGCGTACTTGCTGCTCGAGGAAGGCGCGAGCGTGCCGCAGATCGATCGGGTGCTGACCGACTTCGGACTGCCGGTCGGGCCGTTCGGGATGCAGGATATCGCCGGGATCGATGTTGGCGCACGCATCCGCCAGTACCTGGCGTCGCTCGGCAAGTCGCGCGCGGAAGGCCCGCAGTCGGCGATCCCCGATCGGTTGTACGAGATGGGGCGCTACGGCCAGAAAACCGGCGCAGGCTGGTACAGCTACGACGGCCCCGGCGGACGCAACCGGACGTCGGATCCGCTGATCGAGCGGCTGGCGCAGGAAGAGGCCCAACGTCGAGGCATCTCGCAGCGTCCGGTCTCAGACGAAGAAATCGTCGCGCGCATCACCACCGCGCTGGCCAACGAAGGCGCACGCGTGCTCGAGGAGCACTACGCGACGCGCGCCGGCGACATCGACGTCATCTACTGTTACGGGTTCGGCTTCCCCCGCTATCGCGGCGGGCCGATGTTCTACGCGGAAATGATCGGGCTGCCGACGGTCTTGTCCCGCGTCAACGAGTATCGCGCGCGGTTCGGCGACTACTGGGAGCCGGCGCCGCTGCTCGAACGGCTGGTGGCCGAGGGACGAGGCTTCTACAGCGAGCCGGCAGGCGGCTGACGCGTGACCATCCGCCTCGACGTGCGCACGCTGCCGGACCGGGTCGGCGAAGAGATCGCGGTCAGCGACTGGCTCCGGATTTCGCAGGAGCGAATCGATCAGTTCGCGGACGCGACCGGCGACCATCAATGGATTCATGTCGACGCCGTGCGAGCGGCGACCGAGTCGCCGTTCAAGGCAACCATCGCCCACGGCTTCCTGACTCTGTCGCTGGTCAGCACCTTGATGCGCGACGCGGTTCAGTTCGCCGGGTTGCGGATGGCCATCAATTACGGCCTGAACAAGGTCCGGTTCGTGTCGCCGGTGCCAGTCGGGTCTCGGGTCAGGGCGCGACTCGTGCCGGCCGCGGTAACTGATGTGGACGGTGGGGTTCAGGTGACCTGGCTGGCCACGGTCGAGCGGGAGGGCGGTGACAAGCCGGCTTGCGTGGCGGAATGGCTGGTCCGCTACTACCCGCTTTGACCCCGCCCCCGCGGCGCATTTCTGCGCTAGAATGGGGCTGCCAGCTTCGCCGCCTCAGTCGCCCAGGTTCGCCATGAATTACCGTAAATTGGTCAAGGTCGTCATCGTCGTTGTGGCGTGCACGTTCGCGCTGTCAGCCGAATCGTGGGCGCAGTCGCGCGGGCACGGAGGAGGCGGCGGCGGTGGGAGCCACGGCGGTGGTGGCGCGGCCGTCGGTCACGCCGCACCGCGAACGAACGGTGGCGTTGTTGTCGGACGTCCAGGGTATCCAGGTTATCCGGGCGGCGCCCACTACCCAGGCGGCTACTACGGGTATCGAGGCTACTACCCGTACTACGGTTACCGCTACGGTTACGGCTGCTGCTACGGCGCCAGCTTCTCGTTCGGAATCGGCTTCTACGGCGGCTACCCCTACTACGGCGCTGGCTACTACGGCTACTACGGGTATCCGTACGGCTATGGCTACCCATATGGGTACGCATCCTCGTACCCAGCCTACGGTTACACCTATGCCCCGCCGCCGGCCGGGTACGTGGCGCCCGGAGCGCCGTCATACGGAGCACCGTCGCCCGAAGCGCAGTCGGGCGGAGCTCAGTCGGGTGGAGCACCATCGGCTGGAGGACCACCCTCGGCAGGCTTCGGCGGCGTGCGTATCCTCGGTGCACCGAATGATGCCGAAGTTTTTGTGGACGGGTACTACGTCGGCCTCGCGTCCGACTACTCGGCTTCCAATCAGCGCCTGACGCTTCAAGCTGGTCAACACCAGCTCGAATTGAGAATGGCGGGCCACACACCAACCTCCGTGGACCTCAACGTCCGCGCCGGGGACACGATCACCTACCACGCCGACGTGCGATAGCCGTCGCGTCCAGCCCTGCCTCATCCGTGACTCGGCACGGGTTTGGCAGTAGCCGGACGTGGAGGTTGACGTCATGTTGCAGATGGCTGTCGTGTTTCTGGTAATTGGCTTGGTGGCGGCCATGCTCGGCTTCACCACGGTGGCGGGCGCGTCGATCGGCATCGCCAAAATGCTCGCGGGATTATTCCTGCTGCTGTTCCTCGTATTCCTGATCCTCGGCGTCGCCGCTACGCGGCGCGTGATCGATTGACGGACTGATACAATGGAAGATCTCGGCAGCCCGAGATCTTCCATTGAACGCTCGTCCGCTTCCACTCCTCACCGCCGCTGCCACAATCGCGTTGTTCGTCACGCTGGCCGTGGGCCTGGCGAGCCAATCTGCGCCACCGCCGCCACTGACCCTGTTCTCGAAAGACGGACGACGGTCGCTCGCAGTGACGCTGGTCGGCGGCCAGGAGTTTGTCGCCCTCGACGATCTGGCATCCGCGTTCCAGCTGGCGGTTCGCGACGAAGCCGGCGCCATCACCGTTTCCTACAAAGGCAAGACGATCATCCTGACGCCCGAGCAGGCGCTGGCGTCGGTGTCGGGACGCCTGGTATCGCTGCCGGCCGCGCCGGCACGCGGCGCCGGACGCCGTTGGCTCGTGCCGGAAGAGTTCGTCAGCCGCGCCCTCGCGCTGATTTATGACGTCAAGCTCGATCTGCGCAAGCCGTCGCGGCTGCTGATCGTCGGCGACCTGCGCGTGCCGCACATCACGGTTCGCTACGATCCGCTCGGTGCGTCCGGCCGCCTGACCGTCGACGCGACGCCGCGATCGTTGGGCACGGTCACCCAGGACGGCGATCACCTCACGATCAAGTTCGACGCGGACGCGCTCGACGCCTCCAGCCCGTTGTTGACGCTGCCGGCGCCGCAAAACCTGATCACCGGCGTTCGCGTCGTTGACCAGACGACAATCGCCGTCGACCTCGGTCCGCGCTTCGGCAGCTTCCGCTCCGCCAGCCAGCCGGTTGACGCGACGATGCGAATCGTCATCGACGTAGTGCCGGCGCAGACCGATACCGCGGCACCTGGACCAGGAACAGCTCCGGGCACAACTCCGCCGCCACCGTCCCAACCATCGCAACCAGCAACCGATGTTCCGCCAGCGCTCAGCCAGCCGGCGTTCGCCGTCCGTACGGTAGCGCTCGACCCGGGTCACGGCGGTGACGACGACGGCGTTCACGGAGCGTCAGGCGTCAAGGAAAAGGACCTCACACTCTCGGTCGCGCGCCGCGCCAAGGCCACGATCGAAGCACGGCTCGGCATCCGCGTCCTGATGACCCGCGAAGACGATCGGAAGGTGCCGATCGATGAACGCGCGGCGATGGCGAACAACAACAAGGCCGATCTGCTCATCAGTCTGCACGCCAGCTCGTCGCTCCGGGCATCCACGACCGGGGCCACCATCTTCTGCGCCGAATTCGACAAGACGACCGCTCAGGCTGCAATCGCCGGCGGCGTGGAACGAGTGCCGGCGTTCGGCGGCGGATCGCGCGATATCGAACTCGTGCTCTGGGACTTCGCTCAGACCCGTCATCTCGATCAGTCCACCACCTTCGCCGGCGTGGTCGAGCAGCAGCTCCACGAACACATTCCGCTCGCCGCCCGTGCGGTGGATCACGCGCCGCTGCGTGTGCTCGAATCGGCGAACATGCCGGCGGTCCTGATCGAGATGGGCTACTTGACCAATCCCGGACAGGAAAAGCTGCTCGCTGGCGACGCCTTCCAGAACACGCTGGTGCAGGCGCTCTATGACGCGATCGTGAAGTACCGCGATGCAGTCGCGGCGGGGGGCGGACGCTGATGTCCCCCCGCGCGCTCGCCATCGCCATTGTCACGGTCGCCACGGCAGTCCTCGCCTATGTCCTGTTCATCGGGCTGCCGCGGATGACGACGAAAGCCAATGTGAAGCGGACGGCCGCGATCCCGCCGGTCAGCGTGCCGGCCCCTCCGGGCCGGAAAATCAAGGCGCATCTCTTTTATGTCGGCGACGACGGCACGCGTCTGACCAGCATCGAACGCGACGTCACCTATGGCGACAGTGCGGTCGAGCAGGCCCGCGAGATCATCGCCGCGCAGATCGCGCCGGCCGCCAGCCCGCTCGTATCCGCGATTCCGGCGGGCACGACGCTCCGTGCGGTGTTCATCACCGAGCAGGGGGAAGCCTATGTTGATCTCAGCCGCGAACTCTCTTCCGCGCACCCGGGCGGCACGGTCGAAGAACTGCTGACCGTGTACACGCTGGTGCACGCGTTGACCGAGAATCTGCCGGCGGTGAAGGCGGTGCAGGTGCTGGTGGACGGCAAGGAAGTCGAGACCCTGGCCGGTCACGTGGATCTTCGCCGGCCGCTTCCGAAAAATCCGGCGTGGGTCCAGTAGACTAACGGACATGCGATCCGACCATCGACCGGCGAACCAGCTGCGCGACACCACCATCACGCCGCACTACCTGATGCACGCGGAAGGTTCGGTGCTGATTGCGGCGGGCAACACCAAGGTCATCTGCACCGCCAGCGTCGAAGAGCGGGTGCCGCCGTTTCTTCGCAACCAGGGCAAGGGCTGGGTCACCGCGGAGTACGGCATGCTGCCGCGCGCGACCAGCACGCGCATGCAGCGCGAAGCCGCGTCAGGAAAAGTCGGCGGCCGCACACAGGAAATCCAGCGGCTGATCGGCCGCTCGCTTCGCGCGGTGACCAACATGCAGGCACTCGGCGAGCGCACGGTATGGATTGACTGCGACGTGATTCAAGCCGATGGCGGCACTCGCACGGCGTCGATCACCGGCGCCTTCGTCGCCCTGGCGCTGGCGCTGGAAAAGCTGCGAGACCGCGACGTGCTGCGAACGATTCCGCTCGTTGACTATGTTGCCGCGACCAGCGTCGGCATCGTTGACGGCGAGCCCCTGCTCGACCTCGCTTACGACGACGACAGCCGCGCCGACGTGGACATGAACGTCGTCAAAACCGGCAACGGACGGTTCGTCGAGGTGCAGGGCACTGCGGAAGCAATGCCGTTCGGACGCGACGGCCTGATGTCGTTGCTCGATCTCGCGGATCTCGGGATCGGGCAGCTGGTCGACAAGCAGGCGGCAATCGTCGGGCACCTCGTGAAACGAACATAGGTCACGATTCACGAAACGACCGCGGAGCCCGCCGTGCAGCTATTCCGCACCGTCCTGCCTACGCCGCTCGGCGACATGCTGGCCCTGGCGTCGGAATCCGGGCTGTGCGCCCTCGAGTTCACTGCGGTGTCAGGCCGCACGCGCGGCGAAGCGCGCATGACGCGTCTGGACGCGCGCCTGCAGCGCTGGTTCCCGCCTCATGTCTTCGTGGATGAAGAAGTCGGCGTCATCGCGCGCACGCGGGCCTGGCTCGCCGACTATTTCTCAGGCGCCAGCGCTGACCTCGGCGGCCTGCCACTCGACATGCGCGGGGCCGGATTCGAGCGACGAGTCTGGTCCGAGTTGCTTACGATTCCACCGGGCTCGACCACCAGCTATGGGGCCATCGCGAAGTCACTGGGCGACGCCGGAGCGTCCCGAGCGGTCGGTGCCGCCAACGGAGCGAATCCGGTGGCGATCATCGTGCCCTGTCATCGCGTCATTGGCGCGTCGGGGTCGCTGACCGGCTACGGCGGTGGACTCGAGCGGAAGACGTGGCTGATCGATCACGAGCGGCGGTGGCGGGTGGAACCGCAAGCATCGTTGTTCTGACTCCCGCGGCGAGTACTACTGGTAGCGCAAGGCGCGAATCGGATCGACTCTGGTGGCGCGGCGGGCCGGGACGTAGCACGCGAGAAGAGCGGCCGCGGCCAGGACCCCGGAGAGCGCAGCAAACGTGAACGGATCGCGTGCGCTGATGCCAAACAACAGCGCCGAGATGGCGCGGGTCGGGAGCAGCGCGCCGATGACTCCGGCGATGACGCCGGCCGCGACCAGGGCGAGGCCCTGGCCGAGCACCATGCCGATGACGTCACGTGGCGATGCGCCGAGGGCCATGCGGATGCCGATCTCGTGCGTGCGATGCGTCACGAAATACGCCATCACGCAGTAGATGCCGATGACCGCCAGCACCAGCGCCGTCGCCGCGAACAGGGCCAGCAGCAGCATGGTGAATCGCCGCTCCGCCAGCGCCGACGCAACGACCGTGACCATCGGCCTGACCGCGAACACCGGTTCGTTGGGGTCGACTGCCCGGACCTCGCGGCGGACGGTGTCGGCGAGTGCGGCCGGTTCACCGGTCGTGCGCACCACGAGTGTCAAGTTCAGACTCGAGGTCTGCAGGACGGAGCGATACAGCATCGGCGCCGGCGTCGCTTCGACACGGGCTCCCTTCACGTCGCGTACAACGCCGACGATGGTCAGCCAGTTCGGAGAAACCGGCGGAGCCGTTCCAGCTCGAACGCGGGCACCGAACGCGATGCGGCGGCCGATCGGGTTCTCGTCGGCGAAGAACTGCCGCGCGAAGCTGTCGCTGACGATGACGCTGGCCGGAGCGCGCAGGTCGTCGTGGTCATCGAAGACGCGGCCGCGAACGAGATCGATGCCGAGGGCGCGGAAATAGCCGGGCGTGACCAGCGATTGCTCGCTGGTGGCAATCTCGTCTGCATCGAGCGGCCGCCCCTCAATCGAGAACGAGGCCCGCGCGGCCGCGCCGCCAAGCGGCAGACTGGTGATTCCACCCGCGGCAGTCACGTCCGGAAGCGCGGACACGCGTTCAAGCACGCGCCGGTAAAACGACACGCGCGCGTCGTGCGTGAAGTAAGGGCCGCTTTTCGGATCGTTCGGCTGCGGCAGCCAGATTCGGGCGGTCAGCACGGCATCCGGCCTGAAGCCGAGATCGACGCGTTCGAGACGCCAGAAGCTCTGGACCAGAAGACCGGCTCCGGCAAGCAGGATGAACGCGAGCGCGAACTCGCCAACCACCAGGGCGCCCCTGATCCGGCTGGCGCGTCCAGCGGCACTCGCCGACGGCGCCGCTTCGCGCATGACCTGCTGCAGGTCGCCGCGTGAACCCTGAATCGCCGGCGCGAGACCGAACAATACGCCGGTGATGATCGAGAGGCCGAACGTAAACGACAGGACCACCCCGCTCACGCCGACTGACTGCAGACGCGGGAGGCTCGCCGGGCTCAGTTGCACCAGACCATCGATGCCCCAGACCGCAAAGAGGAGACCGAGCGCGCCGCCAAAACCGGCCAGCAACAGGCTTTCGGTCAGCAGCTGACGGATCAGCCTGCCGCGATTGGCACCGAGCGCGTAACGGATCGCCACCTCGCGCTGGCGGACCGACGATCGCGCCAGCAGTAGGTTGGCGACGTTTGCGCATGCGATCAGCAGCACCAGACCGACTGCCCCGAGCAGCGTCAGGAGCGCCGGACGAACGTCGCCGACCAGGTCCTCGTGCAGCGGAATCACGCGCAGGGACCAGCCTGCGCTGGATGGGTAGTCAACGGGATACTCGCGGCGGAGGCGCTCGACCAGTCGATCGACGCGTTCCTGAGCCATCGCCGGCGTGAGTCCGGTCCGTAGACGCCCGTAGCCACCCTGCAGGATGTTCGACCGCCGCAGCGGCGTGGACGGAAACGGCGACGCCAGCCAGCCGGCAGGTGCCCACACCTCGACATCGGTCTCCGTGCCGCGTCCTGGATGCCTGAACGACGCTGGTGCGACACCGATGATCGAATACATGTCGTTGTCGATGCGGATCCGTCGTCCGAGAACAGCGGGGTCGCCGCCGAAGCGGCGCTTCCACAAGGCATCGCTGATCACGGCGACCTCGGTGATGCCCGGCTCCGCATCGGCCGAACCGAAGACCCGCCCCACTGCCGCACTCACGCCGAGCAGCGAGAAATAGTTCGCATCCACCAACGCGGTTTCGACCCGTTCGGGTTCGTCGGTTTCCGTCAGGTTGGCGCTGATCGGCCAGACTCCAGCGATGGCATCGAACAGCCCCTCGCGACGAAGGTCCAGCAGTTCGGGCACCGACAGGCCGACGTCACGAACATGCTGACCGGTGAAGTCGGCTGTGACTCGTACGAGCTGTTCGGCGCCGGAGAACGGCAGCGGCGCCAGGACGACAGCGTTGACGATTGTGAAGAGTGCGGTGTTCGCGCCGATACCGAGTGCGAGGGTGAGGCCCGCGATCAGAGTGAACGGGCGATCGCGGAGCGCGGTACGAACGGCGTAGCGCAGGTCCTGGATGAAGACCATGGTGATTGCGATCGTCTGGAGCGAGGCAATCCGCACGCCACACGCCTCAGCCGGTTTTGGCGGCAATTCACGTGGCTTGGAGACGCACCATCCCACCGATGGGATCGCGACTGTCCGTTACCGGGATTCGAGGAAAGCCTTGAGTGCGCGAAACGCCTCGCCGCGATGACTCACGCTTGCCTTGCGGTCGCCGGCCTCCGCAAGGGTTTGATTGAAGGGCGGATAGAAGAAAATCGGGTCGTAGCCAAATCCGCCCTCGCCTCGCGGCTCGGGTGCGATGCAGCCCTCAATCGTTCCGCGGTGCTCGAAACGCGTTTCCTGCGGCGTGGCGAGGACCAGTGCGCAGACAAATCTCGCGGGACTGTCCCGGCGGCCGACAGCATCGAGCCGATCGTAAATGAGCGCGAACTTCTCGGGATACGTGCTGCCGGCGCCGCCGAACCGCGCCGACTCGACGCCGGGTGCGCCCGCGAGCGCGTCAATTTCCAGGCCTGAGTCTTCAGCGACCGTCAGTTCACCGGTGGCCCCGGCGTAATACGACGCCTTGATCCGTGCGTTCTCCTCGAACGTGCTGCCGGTCTCGTCTGGCGCCGTCAGATCCGGCCATTGTTCCAGTGTCAGCAGCTGCAGAGGAAGACCTGCGAGCAGCTGTCGAATCTCGCGCACCTTGTTCTGATTGGTCGTCGCCACCAGCAAACGCATTTAGAAAGAATAACAAAGGGTTGGCCGCGGGCGGCGACCCGAAGGTCGGCCGCCCGGGTATGGTCGGTAGGGCGTTCGGCCTGGTGGCGGACCGCTCAGTCGTGAGCGGTGCTGAGCCATCAGGCGGGCGGGGTTGGCATCGACGAGAGCGCTAGGCGACCGCCGTATCTGCGCGGTTTCTCAGCTTCGCCCGTTCAGGCGTGGCACGTTCGACTCGCATGAACGAACCGTCGCGCGTTCTGAACAGAAACTGCGTGGCGACCAGCGCATCTAGCGTGGCAGCGCAATTTGCGCTGTCCATCCCCCACAGACGGCAGGCCTGCGGTGGCGTCAAACGCAATCCAGGCATCTCGTTGAATTCGCCCTGGATTCGCCTGAGCACGTCATCACCTATTCGAAGCGGCTGTGGCGCCATTGATGACCTTCGTCTATTTTGATGCGTTGATTCGGTCAGAAAAAGAGCAACTGATGTGCCAGTGACAGTTTGAGACGTACCGCGTGCCGGGCCTTTAGGTACTTGATGAAACAGGCCCGATCTGAAATGCCGACGGAGTCATTCGTCAGATCTCGGGTTCATCCATGGTGAACTGATGTCAGTGACACGACGCGTTGTGTAGCGGAATCCTTCAGGAACGCCCGCCGGGGTTGTCAGCAAACTTGCATCGACTCAGGCATGACTGACAACCAAGGACTGAACATAACCACCCATCGTGCGCCCGAAAGTGTCTGGAACCGGCGCGGGTGGGACGGCACACCGGAACGCCTGACCGTTACCCGATGGCTCATCGGCATCGGCGGCGCGGTGCTCGCGGTGCGAGGCCTGCGGTATCGCTCCGTCGCTGGCTCGCTGCTCGCCGGCGTCGGCGGCAGTCTCGCCTGGTGGGCTCTGACCGGCGAGGGCGACCTGTCCGAGCCGCGGCGTTGGACCGGGGCGCTGATCGAACGGGTGAGCGGGCCGTCGACAGACTCGGTGCACGACGCATCCGCCGACTCGTTTCCGGCCAGCGATGCGCCGGCCTGGACGCCGACCGTCGGCACCGGTGTCCGACGGTAATCGCCGGCGGTCTGCAGTCGTGCCCGGCATCAGCTGAACCAGATCGCGACGAACACCGAGCGGCGGCCCCGGCGGTTGACCGGGCGGGCGTACAGATAGAATGGGCGCCTGGTGCTAGAAACAGCGTTTCGGTTCCTGTTCAAGTACCCGCCGCTCGTGTTTCAGCAGGGCGATCTCACCTGGGGCGCCTCGCGCACGGTCTGGCTGGTCGCTGCGGGCGCGGCAGTCCTCGCCGTCCTGGCGCTGCTGACATATCGCGGCGTCTCGACCACCGATCGCCCGCGCGATCGCGTCGTACTGGTCGGACTCCGGCTGCTGGCGCTCGCCATCGTCCTGTTCTGCCTGTTCCGGCCGATGCTCGTGCTCAAGGCGGCGGTGCCGCAGCAGAATTTCCTCGGCGTGCTGGTCGACGATTCGCGCAGCATGTCGATTGCGGATCGCGACGGCCAGACCCGCGCCGCCTTCGTCCAGCAGCAGCTGACGGGCCCAAACGCCAAGCTGCTGGCGGCGCTGTCGCAGCGCTTCGTCATCCGTTTCTTCAGCTTCGCCTCCTCGTCCGATCGCGTCGGCTCGGCGGCCGACCTGAAGTTTGGCGGCACCTCGACCCGGCTCGGTCAGGCCCTCGAACGCGCCCGTGACGAATTGTCCGGCCTGCCGCTCGCCGGCCTGGTCATGGTGTCCGACGGCGCCGACACCTCCGACGCGGCGATCGATCAAACGCTGGCCAGTCTGAAAACGCGATCGATCCCAGTCTTCACCGTCGGCCTCGGGCAGGAACGATTCGCCCGCGACATCCAGGTCACACGCGTCGAAACGCCGCGCAGCGTGCTCAAGGGCACCGCGCTGGTCGTCGACGTGGTGCTGACGCAGACCGGCTACGGCGGCCAGACGGTTCCGCTCACCGTCGAAGACGATGGACGGGTCGTGAGCACGCAGCAGGTGACGCTGCCCTCCGACGGCGAAGCGTCAACGGTGAAGGTGCGCTTCACCGCCAGCGAAGCCGGTGCGCGGGTGTTTTCGTTCAAGGTCCCGGCGCAGAAGGACGAACAGGTCACGCAGAACAACGTCCGCGAAGCGCTGATTCAGGTCAACGACCGCGCCGAGAAGATTCTCTACTACGAAGGCGAGCCGCGCCCCGAGTACAAGTTCGTGCGCATGGCGATTGCCGGCGACAGCGACGGGGACAAGAACCTGCAGTTGTTCTCGCTGGATCGAACCGCGGAGAACAAGTACTACCGGCAGTCGCTGAGCAATGCGGACGAGTTGTTGAGCGGTTTCCCGAAGACGCGCGAGGAACTGTTTCAGTACCGCGGCCTCATCCTCGGCAGCGTCGAAGCGGCCTCGTTCACTCCCGAACAGCTGCGCATGATCGCGGACTTCGTCAACAAGCGCGGCGGCGGACTGCTGATGCTCGGCGGCCGCCGCTCGTTTGCCGAAGGCGGCTGTGGCGGTACGCCGGTTGGCGAGGTGCTGCCAGTCGTCATCGAAAACACCAACACCAAATACTTTTCGGAGCTGTTCCAGGCCCATCCCACCAGGGCCGGCGCCACGTTTCCAGTCACGCAGGTCGCCGAAGACGAGAAAGCATCGGCGCTGAAGTGGAGTCAGATGGCGCCGATCTCGAGTGTCAACGCCATTCGTCAGGCCAAGCCTGGCGCGACGGTTCTGCTCTCCGGCACCGACGGCCGCAAGCAGGAGCAGATCGTGCTCGCCTATCAGCGCTACGGACGCGGCAAGGCGATCGCGATGCCGATTCAGGATTCGTGGCTGTGGCAGATGGACCCGAAGACGCCGGTCACCGACACGACGCACAAGATGTTCTGGCGGCGGCTGGCGCGCTGGCTGATTGACGGCGTCCCCGAGCAGGTGAACATCTCGACCACCGCCGACCGCGTCGAGCCCGGCGAGCCCATCAAGCTGACGACCGAAGTGCTCGATTCCGCCTACGTCGAGGTCAACGACAGCCGGGTCGTCGCCCGCGTGACCGCGCCATCGGGCAAAGTCACCGAGGTACCGGTCGAATGGACGGTGGCACGCGATGGCGACTATCGAGCCAGCTTCGTGCCGGACGAAAGCGGCGTCTACGACATCAAGGTCACGGCCGACCGGGATCAGAAGACGCTCGGCACCGCCGACATGCACGTACGGGTCTCGGCGGGCGACGCCGAGTATTTCGACGCCGCGATGCGGGCGCCCCTGCTCAAGCGGATCGCGGACGAGACCGGCGGCCGCTTTTTCACGCCCGCCAACGTGGCCTCGCTTCCGGAGGCGATCAGCTACAGCGGACGCGGCGTCACCGTGGTCGAGGAACGTGAGCTGTGGGACATGCCGATCCTGTTTCTGCTGCTGATCGGCCTGATCGGCGCGGAATGGGGCTACCGCCGCGCCCGGGGCCTCGCGTGAGGGTTGACCTTCGTTCGCTGCGTTCGATCGTGGGGACGCTGGCGCTCCTGCTCTGGACCGTGCCCGCCTTCGCTCAGCAAACCCACCTGGTCGTGATCACGGGCGTGGCGGGCGACGACGAACACGTCGCGCTCTTTCAGAAATGGGCCACGACGTTCATCGACGCCGCGAAAAAGAACGACAAGGTGCCCGACGCCAACATCACCTATCTCTCCGACCGGAATCCGTCGGATCCGCTCTACACGACCGCTCGGGCGACCCGCGCCGGGGTCGAGAGGGCGTTCGACGATCTGGCGACACGGGTCAAGCCGAACGACGCGGTGGTGGTGCTGCTCATCGGCCACGGCAGCTTTGACGGCACGCAGGGAGCGTTCAACCTGCCAGGTCCGGACCCGACGGTCGCGGACTGGAACAAGTTGTTGTCGAAATTCTCCGCGCAGCACGTGGCATTCATCGACACCAGCAGCTCGAGCGGCGCCTTTTTGCCTGGCATCGCCTCGCCCGGACGCGTGGTGATCACCGCGACCAAGACCGGTGGCGAACGCAACGAGACCCAGTTCCCGGCGTTCTTCGTGGAAGCGTTCGTCGACAACGCGGGCGACCGTGACCGCAACGGCCACGTGTCGATCCTGGAAGCATTCGAGTACGCCAGGATCAAGGTCACCGACACATTCAAGCAGAAGGGGTTGATCCTCACCGAGCACGCGACGCTCGACGATGGCGGCGATGGTCACCTGGCGGCGACCATCTATCTCGGTGTCGGGCGCGCTGAAGCCGCGGTGGACACCAGCGACCCCGAGATGAAGGCGCTGGTGGACGCGCGAACGGCAGTGGAACGGCAGGTCGAAGCGCTGCGCCTGAAGAAGGCGTCCATGGACCCGGCGCAGTACGACGCGCAGATGGAGAGCCTGCTCACCGATCTGGCATTGAAGACCAAGGCGATCCGCGATCGCCAGACGAAGAAGGACAAGCTGTGAGTCCCGCCCAGCTGGCGCTCGCTCTCCTGATCGCCAGCGCGAGCGTTGGCGTGGTTGACGCACAACGCGCGCGGTTCGGCAATACCCCGGTGCCGTTTCAGCCGACGCCGAATGCGCCCTACGACGGTCAATTCACGTTCGCCAGGCTGACCTACACGACCGGCCCGGGCGGTTTCTACTACCGCGGACTCCCGGCGTGGGCGCACGGTTACCCGAACGCCGAAGGCAACCTCATGAAGATCATGAACGAGGTCAGCCTGCTCGGCGCGCACACCGATGGCTTCGAGTACGTCGGGCTCGACGATCCGAATCTGCACAAGTACCCGGTGTGCTACATGACCGAAGCCGGCTACTGGACCATGACCGACGCCGAAGCGTCGATGTTCCGCAGCTACCTCGAAAAGGGCGGCTTCGCGATCTTCGACGATTTCCGCGGCGACTTCAGGGGCGGCGGTGGCTGGGAGAATTTCGAGGCGAACATGACCCGGGTGATTCCGGGCGCGCGGTTCATCGACATGGACGCATCGCATCCGATCTTCCACGCGTTCTTCGAGATCGGCTCATTCGACATCATCCCGCAGGACTACGATCGCGGCCGTCCGATCCTGCGCGGGCTGTTCGAGGGCAACGATCCAAGCCGGCGGCTGATCGCGATGGTGAACTTCAACACCGACGTGTCCAACTTCTGGGAATTTTCGGGACAGGGTCTCCGGCCGATCGACGAGTCGAACGAAGCGTATAAGCTGGGCGTCAACTACATCATTTACGGGATGACACACTAATGGCTGTGGACACTGTGGACCTCGAATCGGCCGACGACATCGCGCTCGCGGACAAGATGAAAGTCGGCCGGCAGCAGATCATCACCGAGCTGGGCAAGCGGATCATCGGGCAGGGCGACGTCATCGAGCTGATCCTGCTCTCGCTGTTCGTCGGCGGCAACAGCCTGATCGTGGGCGTTCCCGGGCTGGCCAAGACGCTGCTGGTGGCGACGCTCGCCCGGGTGCTCGAACTGAAGTTCAACCGCATTCAGTTCACGCCGGACCTGATGCCGTCGGACATCACCGGCACCGACATCATTCAGGAGGACGCCACCGGACGGCGGTCGATGGTGTTCGCACCCGGCCCGATCTTCGCGAACATCGTGCTCGCGGACGAAATCAACCGCACCCCGCCCAAGACCCAGTCGGCGCTGCTCGAGGCGATGCAGGAACACCGCGTCACCATACAGGGGCGGACCTACGAGCTGGTCGAGCCGTTCTTCGTGTTCGCGACCCAGAACCCGATCGAGCTCGAAGGCACCTATCCCCTGCCCGAGGCGCAGCTCGATCGTTTCATGTTCCACATCGTGATCGAGCATCCGCCGGAGGATGAAGAGTTCGACGTCGTCCGCGCAACCACCGCGATCGTGGATCCGCATTTCCAGCAGCCGGTCAACGGCGCCGACCTGGTTGCGTTTCAGCGGCTGGTCCGGCGCGTACCGGTGGCGGACGCAGTGCTCCGTTATGCACTGCAGATCGTGCGCACCAGCCGTCCCAAATCGAAGCAGGCGCCGGAGTCGGTGAAGAAGTTCGTCGCGTTCGGCGCCAGCGTGCGCGCGGCGCAGTACCTGGTGCTCGGCGCCAAGGCCCGCGCGCTCACCAGCGGGCGCTATCACGTCAGCTACGACGACATCCGCTCACTCGCGCATCCGGTCCTGCGCCACCGCGTATTGACGAACTTCCGGGCGGAGTCGGAAGGAGTCACCTCGGATTCGCTGATTGACGAGTTGCTGACGGCGGTTCCGGTGCCGAAATCCGGGATGTAAGGCGACCGAAACCATGGGAGAT
Source organism: Vicinamibacterales bacterium (assembly GCA_036497895.1). Lineage (GTDB taxonomy): Bacteria > Acidobacteriota > Vicinamibacteria > Vicinamibacterales > CAVVIG01 > CAVQFC01. The sequence goes on from DASXIR010000201.1 coordinate 24,593, forward strand.
CATTCCGTCGCCGGCGCTCGATTCGTTGACCCGCAGGTGCTGATGCGGGTCGGCAACCTCGAACTGCTCGCGCGCCACGTCGTCGAAGGCTTCATCAACGGTCTTCACCGCGCGCCCTACTTCGGCGCCTCGATCGACTTCGCCGAACACCGCGGCTACGTGGCCGGAGACGACATCCGGCGGGTGGATTGGCGGCTCTACGCCAGGACCGACCGGTTCTACGTCAAACAGTACGAGGCCGACACCAACACCAATCTGTCGGTGCTGGTCGATATCTCACGGTCGATGAAATTCGCGAGCCGCGGCATCCCGAAGCTCGAATATGCGTGCTTCGTCGGCGCCTGCCTGGGCTACCTGGCTCAACGGCAACGCGATCGCGTCGGGCTCATCACCTTCGACAACGACATCGTGTCGCACGTGCCGCCCTCGGCGAAACACTTCAACGTTGTTTTGAACACGCTCGAGCGAGTCAAGGCCGAGCGGGCGGGCCACCTCGAGGTGCCGCTCAAGAAGATGGCCGAGTTCTTCCGCCGCCGCGGCCTGCTGGTGCTGATTTCAGATTTCTACGAGGAGCCCGACACCATTCTCGAAGCGATCAAGCCGCTCAAGTTCCTGGGCAACGACCTGATCGTGTTCCATGTCCTCGATCCGGCCGAGATCGATTTCGATTACGAGGACGCCTCGAGCTTTCAGGACCTCGAGAGCGGCGAGCAGATTCCGGTGGTCCCGGAGTCGCTCGTGAAGGAGTACCGCGCCATGATGCAGGCGCACATCGCGTCGCTGACGACAAAATTCTCCGAGCACCGCATCGACTACACCGTGCTGAACACGGCGGAGCCGCTGGACCGGGCGATGTTCAGTTACCTGTCGAGCCGGGAGCGGCTCATGCGCGTTCGCTGATGGGATCATGTCGCTGCTAACCCCACTGTTCCTCGCCGGCCTCGCGGCCATCGCCATACCGGTGCTGATTCACCTGATTCAGCGCGAGCGCAAGCGGGTGATCGAGTTTCCATCGCTGATGTTCGTGCGGCGCATTCCCTATCAGTCGGTGCGGCGACGGCGAATCCGGCACTGGCCGCTGCTGCTGCTGCGGGCTCTGGCGATCGCGCTGATTGTCGCGGCCTTCGCGCGGCCGTTTTTTCGTCAAAGCGCGATCGCCGCCGCCGCCACCAGCGGCGCGCGTGAAGTGGTGATCCTGCTGGATCAGTCAGCCAGCATGGGATTCGGCGATCACTGGGACCGCGCGCGCGACGCGGCGCGAACGATCGTCCGCGGCCTGGGCCGTGACGACAAGGCTACGCTGGTCCTGTTCTCCCGCAACGCCGAGGAAAACATGCGGGCCACTTCGGACCGAGACCGGCTCGAGGCCGCGATCAACGCCGCCAAGGTGGGATCGGATTCGACCCGCTACGGTCCGGCGTTGAAGCTGGCGGACAGCATCCTGAGCCGATCGAACCTCAGCCGTCACGAGGCGGTGTTGATCAGCGACTTCCAGAAGACCGGATGGAGCGGGTCGGAGGAAGTGCGGTTCCCGCAGGGAACGACGCTCAGCGCGGTGTCGGTCGCGACAGCGGACACCGCCAATCTCTCGGTGCCGTCGGTCACGTTCGGCCGCGCATCGTTCTCGGGACAGGAACGGATCACGGTGACCGCCGGTCTCAGCAACAAGGGGAACGCGCCGCTCAAGGACGTGCCGGTCACCCTCAACATCGACGGCCACGAAATCCAGACCGAGCACGCCACGATTGGCGCGCACGCCTCGGCATCGGTCGCGTTCACGCAGTTCACCCTGGTCGGCCCGAACGTTCGCGGCTTCGTACACGCCGGATCGGATCAGCTGCCGGCGGACAACACCTTCAACTTCGTGCTGACGCCGAGCACTCCGGTGTCGGTCGAGATCGTGGACAGCGGCGACCGCAGCGACATCAGCCTCTTCCTTGGTAAGGCCCTGGCCATCGGCACGACGCCGACGTTTCAGGTCGAGTCCACGTCCACGCTGCGGCTGACGCCGTCGATGCTGGAGAAGCGGGCGGTGGTGGTGTTGAACGACACGCCGTTCCCATCGGCAGCCGGCGCCGGCGTGTTGAAGCGTTTCGTCGAACGCGGCGGCGGCCTGTTGATCGTGGTCGGCGATCACACCACCTGGCCCCAGGGCGAGTCGGACCTGCTGCCGGGACGTTTCGGCGCCAGCGTCGATCGCACGTCGGGACGCAGCGGGTCGCTCGGCTACCTTGATTACAGCCATCCGGTGTTCGAGGTCTTCAAGGCGCCGCGCAGCGGCGACTTCTCCGCCGCCCACGTCTTCCGTTACCGCTCACTGACCGCCTCTCCGAACGATCGCGTCCTCGCCCGCTTCGACGATGGCGCGGTGGCGGCAGCGGAAAAGAAGCTCGGCGCCGGACGCATCATCGTCTGGACCACGACGCTCGACGATTCGTCCACGGATATCGCGGTCAAGCCGATTTTTCTTCCGCTCGTCCATCAACTGGTGCGCTACCTGGCTCACTACGAGCCGGCGACGTCGTGGGTGACGGTGGGACAGGTGCTCGACCTCAACGCGCGCGCCGGCGATCGGGCGCCGCGCATCGTGGTGACGCCGGCTGGCGAACGAGTGACGGTGTCCGCAACCGGACAGGGTACCCAGGGGTTGCTCGAACTGAGTCAGCAGGGCATCTACGAGGTGCGCTCATCCGCGACCGCCACGGGCAGACCCGAAGCGATTGCGGTGAACATCGACCCGCCGGAATCCGATCTGGCGCCGCTCGACCCGAACGAACTGGTTGCCGCGGTGACCGGCCACGCGACACAAGCGGCGGCATCACCGGGGACGGCTGCGGAAATGACGCGCGAGGACACCGAACACCGGCAGAGTCTGTGGTGGTACCTGCTGCTGACCGGGTTGTTGTTGCTGGCGGGTGAAATGGCGATTGCCAATCACCTGTCGAGAAAAGAAAAGTTCCTGTAGCACCGGCCTTTAGGCGAGCGCTGGGACGCCCGCCGGGTGTAATCTGTCGATTAAGAGGGAACGGCGACCATGGACCATCGCACCGAGCTCGTCGATGTCATCCGCGGAGTAAGAAATCGCTGGCGCTTCAGGCTGGCGCTGCGCGGCGCGGTCGTGGTCGTCGCCGGGACCATGTTGGCGCTCCTGCTGTCGGCCTCCGGCCTCGAGTCGTTCCGATTCAGCGTTCCGGCCATCATCTCGTTCCGGATCATCTCGGTTGCCGTGTTCGTCGGCCTGTTGTTTTACGGGCTGGTCTGGCCGCTGCGGCGGCGGGTGACGGACGCCCAAGTCGCAATGTACCTCGAGGAGCGCGACCCGACCCTCGAAGCCGCGATCATCAGCGCGGTCGAAGCGACCAGCAACGGCGGATCGGCGGCCCACTCGCCCCGCCTGGTCGAGAAACTGGTCGAGCAGGCGACCGAGCAGTGCCGCGCCATCGATCATGGCCGCGGTGTCGATCGGACCTCGCTGCAGCGCCACGCCGCCACACTCGCCGCCATCGCTGCCATCGTCGCGCTGGTCGTCACTTTCGGGCCGGCCTATCTGCGTCACGGGCTCTCGGCGTTGCTGGTGATCTCGCGCAGTGCGGAAGCCTCGAGTCCCTACAGCATTCAAGTGACGCCCGGCGCGGCGAAGGTCCCACGCGGCGCCGATCAGGCGGTGAAAGCCAAGCTGGTCGGCTTCACGTCGAACGAAGTCAACGTGATGATGCGCAGCGAGCCCGGATCGGCGTACACCAGGGTGCCACTGGTCGCTGCGGCGCAGCCGGGCGCCTTCGAAGGCGTGCTGTTCCACCTGGAAAAGCCGACCGATTACTACGTCGAGTCGAACGGCGTACGCTCGCCGGTCTTTTCGCTGGCCGTGGTCGAGCTGCCGACCGTGTCGGAACTCGGCCTCGAGTATCGCTTCCCCGCCTACACCGGCATCGCGCCGCGCAAAGGCGATGGCGGTGACGTCGCGGCGCTCCGCGGCACCGGCGTCTTCCTTCGGGTTGTGCCGACAATGGCCACGCCCTCGGGACGTATCCTGCTGAGCGACGGGCGCGACCGGCCGCTTTCGACTCAACCGGACGGCTCGCTCACCGGCGACTTCACCATCGACGGTCAGGGCTTCTACCGGATCGAGTTGACCGGGCCGCACGGCGAAAAGGTGGATGCGTCGCCGCAGTACACGATCGACGTCATCGACGATCAGCCACCATCGGTCCGCTTCACCAAGCCGGGACGCGACACGCAAGCCAGCCCGGTCGAGGAACTGTTCCTGGAAGTGCGTGCCGACGACGACTACGGCGTGAAGTCGGTGCAGCTGTTCTATTCGGTCAACGGTGCGACGCCCAAGCCGATCAATCTCTTCAGCGGTCCGAAGCCGCTCACTGAAGTGAGCGCCGGACACACTATCTATCTCGAAGAACTCAGCTTGAAGCCCGGTGACTTCGTCTCCTACTACGCGAAGGCGACAGACACCGACGCGGTGCAGGGCGCCAAGACGACGACCAGCGACATCTACTTCGTGCAGATCCGGCCGTTCAAGAAGGACTACAAGGCGACGCAGTCCCAGGCGGGCGGTGGCGGCGGAGGCGGCGGACAACAGCAGGTCGGCCAGCTCTCGCAGCAGCAACGGGAAATCGTCGCCGCCACGTTCAACATCGTGCGCGACAAGGCGAAGACAAAACCTGAGAAATACCGCGAGAACGTCGTGTTCCTGAACCTGGCGCAGGCCAAGCTCCGCGAGCAGGTGGACGAACTGGTCGGCAAGCTGCAATCGCGGCTCGGCGCCGTCGATCCCTCGTTCGACACGATCGCTTCGATGCTGCCAAAAGCCTCAGCGGAGATGAAATCCGCTGAAGGGGAGCTGAAGGCGCTCAAGGCGGATTCGGCGCTCTCGCCCGAGCAGCGCGCACTGAAGCTGCTGCAGGACGCGGAGCAGCAGTACGAAGTCCAGGTGGCGCAGCAGCAAGGCGGGGGCGGCGGGGGCGGCGGCCAGAACGCGATGGCCGAAGATCTCGCTGACCTGTTCGAGCTGGAGCTCGACAAGCTCGCGAACCAGTACGAAATGCAGCAGCGCGCCGGTGAACAGCAGAGCGATCAGCAGGTCGATCAGCTGGTCGAGAAACTGAAGGAACTGGCGCGCCGGCAGCAACAGGAGATGGAACGGCAGCGGCGGATGGCGCAATCGGGACAGAGCGGCAGCGCCGGTTCGAACGCGGCGCAGCGCGCGCTCGCGGACGAGGTCGAGAAGACCGCGCGCCAGCTTCAGCAGCTCACCCGCGAGCAGCAGCGTCAGCAGCTCGGCGATGCGATGAAGCAGTTGCAGGACGCCGCTGACGCAATGCGCCGCGCGGCCGCCAACGGATCGAAGGACGGCGGCGCGCAGGCTAACCAGGCGCTCGACCGTCTCCGCGACGCACAGCAGAAGCTCGAACGGAACCAGAGCGGCCGCGGCGAACGCGACCTCCAGCGCGCCCAGAGTCAGGCCGAGGAACTGGCGAAGGAACAAAAGGACATCACGTCGCAGGTGAACGCTCTCGAGCAGTCCGGTGAAGGCGCCGCCCGCGACACCAAAGCGCAGGCGATTGGCCAGCGCAAGGACGCGATGAACGCCAAGGTCGCGGACCTGCAGCAGCAGCTCGAGAAACTCGCCAACGATGTCCGCAAGGACGAAAAGGACGCGGCTCGTAAACTCGACGACGCCGCCGGCAGCATCCGCGACAAGCGGATCCGGGAAATGATCGACTACACCAAGCGCGCGATGAGCGGGCCGGGCACGCAATCGCAGTACGCGCGTGCGATGGAAGAAACGATCGGCTCGAACCTCGACGCGCTGCAGAAGAAGATCAACGACGCGGCAGCGGCGATGGGACAGGCCGCAAAGCAGGACAGCGTCGCGCGCGCGGCGGAGAAAACCCGCGACCTCGTGCGCGGAATGGAGTCGCTCGATCAGCAGATGCGCGAGCGCGGACAGGGTCAGTCGCAGAACGGCCAGCAGGCGAAGAACCAGGGTCAGCAAGGCCAGCAGGGCCAGCAAGGCCAACAAGGACAGCAGGGACAACAAGGCTCCCAGGGTCAACAAGGATCGCAGGGGCAGCAGGGACAACAGGGCTCGCAGGGACAGCAGGGCGGTCAGAACGGCGGGAACAACGCCGGCTCGACGCAAGGCGGCGCCTACGGCGCCAATTACGGCGGCGTCTACGGCGGCTACGGACGGTGGAACGGCGAGGATATCCGTCAGTTCCGCGGTCAGTTCCGGCAATGGGCCAACGACGCGGACGCGCTCCGCCGTCAGCTGCAGCAGTCCGGCGTCAACCCGCGCGATCTGGATGACGTGGTGCGCGACCTCCGCATGTTCGACAACGACCGGTTGTATGCCGATCCCAACGGACTAGCGCAGCTGCAGGCGGCCGCCATCGAGAAGCTGAAGAAGTTCGAGTTCGCCCTGCGCCGGAAGGCCGAGGGTGGGAACGAATCACTGTCTCTGTCCGGGTCCGACCAGGTACCCGAGAGCTTCCGTCAGGCGATCGAGGATTACTACCGCGCGCTCGCGAAGAAGGCGCCGCCGCAACCGTAATCAGCCGGCCTGGCCTTCCGGCCGATAAACGTCCGGCGTCCTCTTCCCGTCTAACCCGGGCGGAGGACGATCAATGCAAAACCTGTTCGTGACCGCCGCCATCGTCGTGGCACTGGCGGCCGCGGGATCGGCTCAGACCCAGGGCAGAAACAGCACGCGCACCGGCGGCGATTCCGGCTGCAGCGACCGCCAGCGGAACAACCGCGCGTCGTTTTGCGAGGAGCGCGAAACGACCATCGGCGGCGCCAACCCCATCGACATCGACGCCGGAAACAACGGCGGCATCAAGATCCGCGGCTGGGACCGCGGTGACGTGCTTGTGAAAGCGCAGGTCAGCGCGACGGCCGCCACCCAAGCCGATGCGCAACGCCTGGTGGCCGGCGTGCGTGTCGAGACGTCGGGTGGAAGCGTGCACGCTGAGGGTCCGACGGCGTCCGACCGCGAAGAGAGCTGGAGTGTCAGCTTCGACGTGCAGGTGCCCCGGACGGCGATGCTGACGCTGAACACCCGCAACGGCGGCATTTCGATCGACGGCTTCCACGGCTCCGCCAGGTTCCACGCCACCAATGGCGGCGTGACGCTCAACAGCGTCGACGGCGACCTCAAGGGCGAGACGACCAATGGCGGGGTGACGGTGGACCTGATCGGCGACCACTGGAACGGCACTGGACTCGACGTGCAGACGCATAATGGCGGCGTCAGGCTGACACTGCCCGTCGGTTACTCCGCAGAGCTCGAGACCGGGACGACCAACGGCGGCTTCAACATCGACTTTCCGATCACGGTTCAGGGGCGAATCGATCGTCTCCTGACCGCGACGCTCGGCTCGGGCGGCCCGAAGATTCGAGCGATGATGACCAACGGCGGCGTCACCATCCGCCAGCGTTGATGCAGCGGTCGTGTTCGACGTCAGAGGTCCGGCTGAAGCCGGACACTACAGGTGAGACGCCTGTAGTGTCCGCTTTAGGCGGACCGCGATAGAATGGTGTGGCTTCGGGGCGTAGCGAAGCCTGGTATCGCGTCCGCTTTGGGAGCGGAAGATCGCTGGTTCGAATCCAGTCGCCCCGACCACTTCCCCCGCTCGATCGCGGCCTCATGCCTTCTGCCGCTCGTCCCACACGCATCGTCGTCAACGACAAAATGCAAACCGGCTACGTCTACGAACGGACCGAGCCGGCCGGCAGGAACTTCGCGCCCGATTTCAGGCCCGAGCTCTCGCCGAAACAGATGCTGGCGCTCGGCGTGTTCGGCGGCAAGTACATGACCGATTGCCGCCGCGAGTTCCCGGCCGACTGGTTCGCCCAAGCCAGACTCTGTGCGGAGCGGCACGACCCGCGACTGAACTGCTTCGGCGTCAACGCCTCGCAGACGCTCGCCGTCTGGCGACGTCACAACTGGCTGCGTCCACAGGACCCTCGCGGATGGTTCCAGTGGTACTGCCGCTACTACAGCGGACGTCGTGGTCCTGACGATGGGCGGCAGATCAGGCGATGGCGGGCGATTGCGCGTCACGCGGCGGCAATTCGAAAGAACTGCGAGCCGCGCGACCTCGAGTGCCGGCGACGTCAACGCCAGGCGCTGCTGCACTGGGCTTACGACAGCCGCAGGATTTGACCCGTGACCGGAGCCACGCCATCGCCCATTCGCATCGGCGTGTCGGCGTGCCTGCTGGGTGATGCGGTCCGCTACGACGGCGGTCACAAACGCAACGCGGTCCTGGTCGCGCTCGATCCGTTCGTCGAATGGATCAAAGTCTGTCCAGAGGTCGAATGCGGCATGGGCACACCGCGCGAACCGATCCAGCTCGTCGAGCAGGATGGCAGGATCCACCTGGTTGGCGTCGGCAGCGGCATCGATCACACCGTCACGGTGACGTCGTTCGCGAACCGCCGCGTCGTGGAGCTCGAACAAGCGGATTTGTGTGGCTACGTGCTGAAGAGCGATTCGCCGAGCTGTGGCCTCGCCGGAGTGCCGATTCATGGTCGAGGCGTTTCGGAGAGCCAGATTACGGGCAACGGAACCGGACTGTTCGCGGCGGAATTGCTGGCGCGGTTTCCGAATCTGCCGATCGAAGAGGAGAGCGGCCTGCGTGATGCCGAGCGCCGTGGTCTCTTCATCGAACGCGTCTGCGCGTATCGGCGCCTGCGCGACCTGTTCGATCGGCACTGGACCACGTCCGACCTGATCGCGTTTCACACGGCGCACAAGCTGGTACTGATGGCGCACTCGCCGGCCGCGTATCGGACGCTGGGCCGCTGGGTCGCGGCTGTGAAGGGCACGCCGCAGCAGACGAACGCGGCGGACTACACGACGCAGTTCATGGCGGCACTCGCGATCGCGGCAACGCGAGCACGCCACGTCAACGTTCTACAGCACATCCTGGGCTATTTCAGGCCGGTGCTCGACGACGGGACGCGGGCCGGGCTCGCGGTGGCGATCGAACAGTACCGTCTGGGCGCCGTACCGATCGACCATCCGCTCGGACGTCTGCGCGCCTGCGCCCGCGAGCGCGATATCCCCTACCTCAGAAATCAGCTGTACCTCGAGCCGGATCCTCGCGAATTCCTGATGCGCACGGGCGGATAATAGGCGCGATGCGTCAGATAGTTCTCGCCTGGCTGGTCGTGACGCTCGGTCTGCTGACCGTCATGCAGGCGGACGGCTGGAAGACTCCGCGCACACCGTGGGGCGAGCCCGATCTGCAAGGCATATGGAACTACGCGACGATGACATCGCTCGAGCGGCCGCGCGAGCTCGCCGCGAAAGAGACGCTCACCGCCGAAGAGGCCGACGCCTTCGAACAGCAGACGCGTCAGCGTCGCGACAACACCAACAACACCGCCGGGCCCGACTGGTGGGACGGCGGAACCAATGTCCTGATCGATCGCCGCACGTCGCTGATCGTCGATCCGGCGAACGGACGCGTGCCGCCACTGATGCCGGAGGCGCAACGAAAGGCCGCGGCGCGAGCGCAGGCGCGACGCGAACGAGGCCCGGCCGATTCGGCGCAGGATCTCGCGCTGAACGAGCGCTGCATCCTGTGGTCCACGGCTGGGCCGCCGATGCTGCCCGGCCCGTACAACAACAATGTCCAAATCGTCCAGACCCGGGGCTTCGTGGTTCTCGTCAACGAAATGATTCACGACGCGCGCATCGTGCCGATGGACGGCCGCCCGCACGGCGCCGTGCGCCAGTGGATGGGAGACTCGCGCGGACACTGGGAAGGTGAGACGCTGGTCGTGGACACGATCAACTTCACTGACAAGTCGGCGTTTCGCGGTTCCGGCGAGCGGCTCCATCTCGTGGAGCGTTTCACGCGCAGCGGCGCCAAAACGATTCAATACCGCTTCACCGCCGACGACCCCGACACCTGGACCAGCCCGTGGACCGCGGCGTTCCCGCTGACGGCCACCGCCGGGCCGATCTACGAATACGCCTGCCACGAAGGGAACGAACGCAGCATGCAAGGCATCCTGCTCGGCGCGCGCACACAGGATAAGACACCCGGGAACAGGCGATAATGACGTTCATGCTTCGGATGGCACTTGCCGTCGTGCTCACCGTTCTATTGCCCGGATCGGGCATTGCTGCCCCCGCCGACCCCTCTGTCACCGGCGAATGGGCGGTATCCTTCACCACGCCGATGGGGACGATGGAGTTCGCGATGGCGGTGACGCAGAACGGGACCGCCCTGACGGGGCATCTCTCGTCTGACGTCGGCGAGTTTCCGCTGAAGGGCACGGTGGACGGCGATCAGGTGGTGATCACCTGGACGCTGAACGACGGCGGCAAAATGGTCGACATCACCTTCAAGGGCAAGATCGACGCGAACGGTAACACGATCAGCGGCACCGCCACGCTCGGCAAGATCGGACAGGGCGCATTCTCGGCGGAACGAACCGGAAGCTGACGGTCCGCCTGAAGGCGGACACTGCACGGACTACTTCGCAGCCTTGAGCGTCACCTTCTGCATCCGCCAGTTGGTCAGTTCGCCGACGAACAGCTCGTTCTCGCTCCGACAGTCGATCGAGTTGACCATTCCGAACTCTTTCGTCAGCTTGCCGGCCTTGCCGAATTTGCCGATCACCTTGCCATCGAGTTCGAGCTTGTAGATCTCGCCGTGGTCCAGCGTTTCCGGATCGTTGGAGTTCGAACTGTACAGAACCTGGTGTGGACCAGGCGTGATGCAGATGGCTGATGGAATGCCGATGCCGGTAATCTGCGCCTTCGGATTGCCGTCACCGTCGAAGACCTGGATGCGCGAATTGCCGGCGTCGGCGACGTAGACGTTGCCCTGCGCATCGAGCGCGATGCCGCGCAGCGCGTTGAACTGCCCCACCTCGGATCCCCGCTGGCCCCACGACCTGATGAAGTGGCCGTCTTTGTCGAACTTCGCGACGCGCGCGTTGCCGATGCCATTGCCCGCGCCGTCCGCGATGTAGATGTTGCCTTCCTTGTCCCAGGCGACACCGGCGGTGCGAACGAAGCTGTCACCGGGAATTCCGGCACCGGCGGGACCCGCCGGACCTCGGCCACCCGCGGGCGGCGCCGCCGCTGGCGCGCCACCGCGACCATCGGCCGCCGGCGCGGCCGGAGGTGCACCTCGTCCCGCACCGGGCGCCGGCGCGCGAACGCCGATGGCTTCCGGCTTGCGGCTCAATACCAGCAGGATGTGGCCGTCCGGATCGAACTTGATCACCTGCGTCGATCCCTGATCGACGACCCAGATGTTGTCCTGCGGATCGATCCGAACCGCCTGGGCGAAGTTGAACCCGTAGACCCCCTGACCGAGCTCGCGAACGAACTTGCCGGTCTGATCGAATTCGAACAGGCGCGAACCGGATTTGTAGAACGACCGCGAGGTCCCGACCGCGACGTTCGCTGCGCCCGTGCGCGTGTAGACGAAGATGTGACCCTTCGAATTGGTCGCCACCCCCGCCACCTCGCCGAGATGGATGTTGTCCGGCAGCTTCAGCAGGTCGGCGTTGGCGTCGTAGCCGATCTCGGGTGCGCTTTGCGCGCCGAGTGAGACGCCGAGCGCAAGCGCGGCGGCGGCGGCCAGCATCTGGAATGAACGCGTCATCACGATTATCTCCTGTCGCCCGTCGAACCCTTGGCCGGCTGGGGATGGAGCAGAATCTTCTGCACACGCCAGTCGGTAATCTCGGACACGAACAGCTCGTTCGGGTTGCGGCAGTCGATTTCGTGCACGGTGCTGAACTCCTTCAACGCCTTGCCGGCCTTGCCGAACTTGCCGATGATGGTGCCGTCGAGCTCCATTTTGTAGATCTCGCCGGTCTGCGCCGCGGCCCGCGAATCACCGTTGTCCGGCACCGAGTTGGACACGAACAGATACTGGTGCGGGCCGGGCGAGACGCAGACAGCCCACGGGCTGCCAACCTGGTCGTAGATGGCCTTGAAGTTCAGGTCGTTGTCCCACACCTGCACGCGGGCGTTGCCGCGATCGCCGATGTACACGTTGCCCTGGGCATCGGTCGCCATCGTGTGCGGCAGGTTCATCTGCCCCGGCCCGTTTCCGCGCGTGCCGGCCGACTTGATGAAGCGTCCGTTCTTGTCGTACTTCACGACCCGGTTGTCGCCGTAGCCGTCGGACACGAAGATGTTGCCCTGCGCGTCCCAGGCGACGTCGGTCGGACGGTTGAACGAGTACGGCTTGTTCGAATTGGGCTGCGAGCCCTGGCCTGGCATCGCGGTCAGGTCGTCCACCGCCTCCGGCCGTCGTCCGAGCACCATGGTGACGCGACCGGCGGGGTTGAACTTGACGACCATGTTCGAGCCCTCGTCCACGGCCCAGATGTTGTCGTCCTTGTCCACGCGCACTGCGTGGGCGAATGTAAAGGCGTACAGGCCCTGACCCAGTTCGCGCACGAACGCGCCGGTCTGGTCGAACTCGAACAGACGCGTTTCGCCGCTGCGGGTGTAGACGAAGACGTGACCTTTCGAGTTGGTCGCGACGCCAATGCCCTCGCCGAGGTAGAGGCCGGCGGGAAACTTCAGGAAGTTCGGAACTGAATCGAAAGCAATCTCGGGCACGTTCTGCGCCTTGGCCTTGCTTTGCGCAAAGAGCGGCGCGGCCAGCATCATTCCGGCGACGAGCGCACCAGCGAAAACAACACGCTTCATTAAAACCTCCCGAAGGAAATCGCGACTCGAGCCGGGGCATGGTAGCACGTCGGGAAGCCGTCCGGCGCCGCCGTCGGCCGGGGCTATACTGGCGCTGCGATGAACAGGGCATTTCTCGCCGAGCTGCGCCGAATCTCCGGCGACGCCAACGTGCTCGACGATGCGCTGGAGCTGCTGACGTACGAGTGTGACGCACTGCCCCATCTCCGCCAGACGCCAGCGGCGGTGGTCCTGCCCGCGTGCACTGCCGAAGTCCAGGCGATTGTTCAGCTCTGCGCGACAGAGGCGATTCCGTTCGTGGCGCGTGGCCACGGTACCGGGTTGTCAGGCGGCGCGCTCCCGGTCGCCGGCGGACTGGTGATTGCGTTGTCGCGGATGAACCGAGTCCTCGCGGTGGACATCCCGAATCAGCGGATGACGGTGCAACCCGGCGTCACCAATCTCGAGATGACACGTCAGGTCGCGCCGTTCGGGTATTACTACGCGCCAGATCCGTCCAGCCAGCAGGTCTGCTCGATCGGCGGCAACGTGGCGGAAAACTCCGGTGGCGCCCATTGCCTGAAGTACGGTTTTACCGTCCACCACGTCCTCGCCGTCGAGGCGGTCATGCCGGACGGAGCCATCGTCCACCTGGGCGGCACCCTCGCCGACACACCGGGACCGGATCTGCTTGGGTTGATCGTCGGATCGGAAGGGACGCTCGCGGTGGTGACCAGCATCACCGTGCGGCTGCTTCGCCGTCCCGAGGCGGTGCAAACGCTCCTGGCGGCATTCGATACCATCGACGCCGGCGGAGCCGTGGTGTCCGACATCATCGCGGCGGGAATCATTCCCGCCGCGGTTGAAATGATGGACTCGCTGGCGATTCGCGCGGCCGAGGCCGCCGTGCATCCCAACTTCCCCGACGCCGACACGGTGTTGATCGTCGAGCTCGATGGCCCGGCGACCGAGGTCAGCGCATTGTTCGACATCGTGGTTGCCACGTGTCAGCGCCGCGGCGCGACGGCCATCGACGTGGCGAAGACCGACGAGCACCGCGCGCGGATCTGGCGCGGACGCAAGGCGGCGTTCGCGGCGATGGGGCGGGTGTCGCCGAACTACTACGTGCAGGACGGCGTGGTGCCACGAACGCGACTGCCCGAAGTATTGAATCGGATCCGGCAGCTCGAGGCGCGATCTGGACTGCGGATCGGCAACGTCTTCCACGCCGGCGATGGAAACCTGCATCCGTTGATTTGTTATGACGAGAGCGTGCCGGGCCAGTCCGACCGGGCGGTCGAGGTCGCGGCGGAGATCTTGTCGTACTGCATCGAAGCCGGCGGCTCGCTGACTGGCGAGCACGGCATCGGCGCCGACAAGTCGCAGTACATGCCCAAGATGTTCTCGCCAGCCGATCTCGGTGTGATGCTCAGAGTCCGCGCCGCATTCGACCCACAGAGCCTGTGCAACCCCGGCAAAGTGTTTCCGACGCCGAGGCTGTGCGGCGAAGTCCCAGGACCATACCGGCGTCATCCAGCGGAACTCGCCGGCGTCGCCGAGCGGATGTAGCAGGCCTCACTCGTGACGGCCGGATCATCGATCCCCATCTCCCCTGAAATCGTATCGCCCTCGACGCCGGACGAGGTTGCCGCAGCGCTTCGCGCAGCGTCCGACGCGCGCCGATCGGTGCAGATCCGCGGCGGCGGCTCCAAGCTCGATTGGGCGAGGAACAGTCAGCCGCCGGAGATCGTGCTCAATATGCGATCGCTGAACCGCGTGCTGACGCACGCGCACGGCGACCTCACCGCCACTGTCGAGGCAGGCGTGCGACTGAGCGATCTGAACGCGGCGCTCGGCGCGCACGGTCAATGCCTGCCGCTCGACCCACCGTTTGCGGATCGGGCAACGATCGGCGGCCTGCTCGCCACCAACGACAGCGGGCCGCTGCGTCACCGTTACGGCACACCGCGCGACCTCGTCATCGGCGTGCAAATCGCGACGACCGACGGCACCCTGGCCCGCGCCGGCGGCCAGGTGGTCAAGAACGTCGCCGGCTACGACCTCTCAAAGCTGATCACCGGATCGTTTGGCAGCCTCGCCGCGATCGTCAGCGCGACCTTCAAGCTGACGCCAGTGCCGGTCGCGTCGCGCACGCTGGTTCTCAACTTCAGAGATTCGGCGTCGCAATCCCGCGCGGCCGCCTCTGTCGCCGCGAGTCAACTCGAGCCGGTGGCGTTCGAAATCCAGGCGCAGACGCCCGGCGGCGCGGGTTTCATGGCCATGCTTCGCTTTGCGTCGTTGCCCGTAGTCGTTGACGCGCAACTCGATCGCGCACGCGTCTTACTGGCAACAGAAGCCACCTCGACGACGGTTCTCGAAGCGGCCGCCGAAGTCGAGGCCTGGGATCGCCACAGCGAGCACATCTGGACGGCGGCAGGTGCGATCGTCCGCGCCAGCTGGCTGCCCGCGAACCTTGCGGTGGCGATCGAAGAACTCGAGCGTATTTCAGGCGCAGCATCAGTCAAGTTTGAGATCATCGGCCGTGCGGCCGTCGGCGCCGGCCTGATTCGCATCGACGCGGACGTCGCGACGCAGAGTCAGTTCATCGAGCGCCTCCGCGCTTCGTCGGCATTCGGCAACGTCGTGATCAGGCGCGGCTCCGACGAGCTCAAATCACGAATCGACGTGTGGGGACCGCATGGCGATCGGCTGCCGCTGCTGGCGGCACTGAAGCAGGCGTTCGATCCCCACGGGATTCTGAGCCAGGGACGAGGACCGCTGTGAACCCACCCGCAGCGCCGGTCGAGCGCGCCTTCGACACCAATCACCCACCGGTCGCCGCATTGATCGACACCTGCGTGCACTGCGGGTTCTGCCTGCCGTCGTGTCCGACCTACCTACTGTGGGGCGAGGAAATGGATTCGCCGCGCGGCCGCATTTACCTGATGCAGGCTGGTCTGGACGGCCGCGCCGCCATGACGCCGACGTTCGTCGAGCACTTCGATGCGTGCCTCGGGTGCATGGCCTGCGTGACGGCGTGCCCGTCGGGCGTCCAGTACGCACCGCTCATCGAGGCGACGCGCGGTCAGATCGATCGGCGGCACGAGCGGTCGTTCGTCGATCGGGCGTTCAGAAACGCGATCTTTGCCGTCTTCCCCTTCCCGGCTCGATTGCGCGTCGCGCTGTCACCGCTCGTGGTCTTGCAGGCCGTCACGCGAGTGTTCAAGCCGAAGCCCGTCGGCAGGGCCGTAGTGTCCGGCTCCAGCCGGGCTACAGTCGCGAGTCCCGTAGTGTCCGGCTTCAGCCGCACTACGGCGAACCGCTCCGGCCTCGTCGCGCGAATCAAGGCGATGCTGGCGTTGGCGCCCTCAGTGTCATGGCGTTCGTTGTTCGCCAGCGTCCCGGAGCACACGCCGGCTGTGAGCCCACGCCGGTTGACGGTTGGTCTGCTCACCGGCTGCGTGCAGCGGATCGCGTTTCCTCAAGTAAACGAGGCGTCCGTCCGGGTGCTGTCAGCGGAAGGGTGCGATGTCGTCGCGCCAGCCGATCAGGGATGTTGTGGCGCACTCGCTCTTCATGCCGGACGGCTGGACGAGGCGCGGATGTTCGCTCGCCGAACCATCGAGACTTTCGAACGGGCGGGGATCGAGAAGGTTGCGGTCAACGCCGCCGGCTGTGGCTCGTCGATGAAAGAGTACGGACAGTTGCTGGCCGACGATCCAATGTGGGCGGAACGGGCCCGGTCATTTGCCGCGCGCGTGCGCGATGTGACCGAGGTGATCGCCGAACTGGGCACGCCACGCGCAACCCGCCATCCGCTCGCGATGCGGGTCGCCTATCACGATGCCTGTCATCTCGCCCATGCCCAGGGAGTCCGACAGCCGCCGCGCGATCTCCTCACGTCGATTCCGGGGATCGAGCTGTTACCGTTCGCGGAACAGGATATCTGCTGCGGCAGCGCCGGCATCTATAACCTGGTCGAGCCCGAACCCGCGGCCCAACTCGGCGATCGGAAAGTCGAGCGCATCAACGCAGTGCGCCCCGACATCGTCGCCACAGCGAATCCGGGTTGTACCCTGCAGATGGCGGCTGCGGCGCGGCGCGCAGGCTGTTCTCTGCCGATTCGTCATCCAGTCGAAATCCTGGACGCGTCGATTGCCGGGCGGCCGGCGTCCGCTCTGCGTGACTGAACGCCGGCGCGGGCAGCGGCCGATCTGGGCCGGCCTTCGAGTTCCGCCTGAAGGCGGACACTACATGCGGATCCGCACTCGCATCCCGAGACACCCGCTACGTGTGGGTGACGATGATCGTGTATGAAATGTCGCTGGTCAGGGTGCCCGGATCGAACACCGCGAGGCAGTACGATCCGGTCGACTGCGGGGTCCCTGAAATCTGGGGCGTCGTTGACGCGGTCGCATTGATGGCGGTCGTGACCGGTGTGCAGATGGTCCCAGTCGTCGAGAACGTCGGCGTGCCGACGACCAGGCCGACGGCGATCGTCGGCGGCGGACCAGCGGCGGTCATGGTAACCGTCAGCGGGCCTATCGCAGTCACGTTGAAGGTGTAGACGCGTGTCTGGCTGACGGAAAGTGTCCCGGAGTAGGTCGGCTCGGTGATGATCGGCGCGGCCGGCCCGGTCGTCGAATTGTCGGCCGTCTGTGTGTTGCACCCGGCCGCCAGCAGTGGCGTCAGCAGCAAAAAGGGCAGAATCGATCGCACGTTCATCACCTCAGCATGTCGTTGATCGTCGTCCAGAGCAATGTGAAAAGAGTGTGGCCGTTGTCCGTTAGTGCTGACACCCCTGTCGTCACGAGACGACGATCGGCGGGCTGTCCAGACCACTTGGCGAGGCGGCAAGTCGAACAATCTTCGCCAGATAGCGCGCCCCTGTTCCAGTCAGGGCCTTGGCACTGCCATTGCTCCGCAGTACAGTGCCGTCGCCTGGCAGTTCGAGGGTTCCCAGTGTCCGCATACAAACGTCTGGTTCCGCTTTTCGCAATTGCCGCCGTGGTCGTCCTCGGCTCGGCGCAAGCGGGGTTCGGCGGCCAGTGGGGTTATCCGTACCCACCGCCCTATCCGATCTACGGGCCACCCGACTCCTCGGTCCGTCTGGAAGTGACGCCGAAGCAAGCTCAGGTCTTCGTCGACGGCTACTACGCGGGCATCGTGGACGACTTCGATGGTGCCTTCCAACGGCTGCACACCCCCCCGGGCGCCCACGAGATCGAGCTGTATATGGAGGGGTACCATGTGGCGCGGCAGAAGGTCTTCCTACCGGTCAACGAGACCTTCAAAATCAAATATCAGATGGTGAAGCTGGCGCCAAGCGACCAGCCTGAAGAGCGCCCGCAGCCGATCGCACAGCAGGCTTCGCCGGAGGGTGGGTATCCGCCGGAGGGGTACTCGCCGCAGGGCGGAACTGGTTATCCGCCGCAAAACTATCCGCCTCAGGGTCAGGGACAGCCGCGCCCGCCGTCGCGACGACCGCCGCCGCAGCAGCCCCAGAATGCGCCTGAGGGAGCTCAGAACGGGGCGTATGGCACGCTCGCGGTCCGGGTTCAGCCTGGCGACGCCGAGGTTTCGATTGACGGCGATCAATGGCGCGGACCGGATCAGTCCGATCGTCTGGTCGTGCAAGTCTCCGAAGGTTCTCACACGGTCGAAATCCGGAAGAGCGGCTATCGCACGTATGTCACTCAGGTCGATGTTCGGCGCGGGGCGACCACGCCGATCAACGTCAGCCTTCATTCGCAGGATCAGCAATGACGCGGGCACTAGTGCTCGCGGCGGCGCTCATTGCAATTCCCGTGTCCGCGTCGGCGCAAGCGATCCCGCCGCCATTCAGCCAGGGCCCGATGACGGTCGAGCGCCTGTCGAGTGGGTGGGTCGCCGGGCCTGACTTCAAGGTCACGGACGTCGATGGCTCGACGGGGGCGCTTGTTGGCGGCGTCGCGGGCTATCTGAGCCGTGAGACTTTCCTGGTTGGCGGTGCAGGGTACTGGCTGGCCAACGGTAACAACAATCGTCAACTCGCCTACGGCGGGTTGTTGACGCAGTGGCAAGCGCTCGGCAGTGGTCCGCTCGGCTTCAGCGCAAACATGCTGATCGGCGGCGGACAGGCGACGCTAACTCGTCTCTACACGTACTATCCGCCACCGGTGGTCATCGATCCGCGGGCGAACACGATTCCGCGCGCGCCCGTCGTCAGCCTCGTTCGCTACTCCGACGGAGTCTTCGTCTTCGAGCCGGAGGTCGGACTCCTGGTCAAACTCGCGAAAGAGGCCCGGATCACAGGTCACGTCGGCTATCGCTTCGTCGGCGCGAACGGCTATGACAGCAGTCGCCTGAGCGGATTCACGGGCAGTGTCGGCCTTCAGATCGGTGGCGGCGGCTCTTAGGCGCCTGCCTCGAGTTCACACCTCATTTCCTTCAGGACGGTCACGCATCTATCATGTGACCTTCCTGGAGGACTCTTCTGATGGACATCGGCGCCGGGCAAACTCCCGCCACGGAAGTGGTCGAGGCTGAAGGCCACCTCATCGACTCGCAATTGATGAACGCGATGTTCGACACGGTCGTGCGCCACGACGCGGCGTTCGACGTGCTCGAGTTCCGAATCGGCCGGACCAACGACGAACCGTCGTTCGTGTCGATGAAGGTCACCGCCAACGGATCCGGTGCGCTTACTGACGTTCTCGAAGAACTGGTCGCGCTCGGCTGCCGGATCGCACGGGTCGAGAACGCTCATCTGGTGTTTGCCGACCGCGATGGATGTGCGCCCGAAGATTTCTACTCCACTACCAACCACCAGACTCATGTGCGCCTCGACGGACAGTGGGTCGCGGTCGAGCGCCAGCGCATGGATGCCGCGCTGGTCATCGAGGGCGGGCGCGCCTTCTGTCGCAAGCTCCGCGACATTCGCCGCGGTGACGCCGTCGTCTGCGGCATTCACGGCGTGAAGATCGTCCCCGAGTTCCAGGCGCGCGACCGGCTGGGATTCGCGTTCATGACCAACGAGATTTCGTCTGAGCGCCGCGTCGAAGTCGGCGTCGCGCGCATCGCCGAGATGATGCGCGCGGTCAAAGCTGCGGGCGAGCGCATCGCCGTCGTCGCCGGTCCCGTCGTTGTCCACACCGGCGGCGGGGTCTACTTCTGCGACCTGATCCGTCACGGCTACGTCGACGTGCTGCTGGCGGGTAACGCGCTCGCCGTCCACGACGTCGAGCAGGCGCTCTACGGCACATCGCTTGGCGTCGACATGGAGACGGGCCGCGCGATTGAAGGCGGTCACCGTCACCACATGCGGGCGATCAACGCCGTCTATCGCGCCGGCGGCCTGCGATCGGCGGTCGAACACGGCTTGGTCAGATCGGGTGTGATCTACGAGTGCATCACCCGGAACGTGGACTTCGTGCTCGCCGGCAGCATCCGCGACGATGGACCGCTGCCGGACACGGTGATGAATCTGGTCGAGGCGCAGGATCGTTATACCGAGGCGCTGCAGGGCGTGAAGCTGGTGCTGGTACTCTCGACCATGCTGCACGGCATCGGCGTCGGCAACATGCTGCCGGCATGGGTCCGGCTGGTGTGCGTGGACATCAACCCCGCTGTCGTCACCAAGCTCGCCGACCGCGGGTCGTCGCAGACCATCGGCATCGTCACCGACGTCGGTTTGTTCCTGCGACAGCTGGCGTCAGCGCTCGCGCCGCAGGCGCAGTAGCCGAGCTTGCTCCGCCCTGGTCCTTCGTTACGGCGTGGATGCTTCGGCAAGGCCGACCAAGGTCGGCCTCTACAGAGTCGCGCTACGTCAATCCGGTTTAGATGCGCCGGAGTTGCGCGGCGCCGGCGGCGCGAAGCGCGCGTTCGAGGTCAGGGACCGACGCTTCCGACGGCCGTGCGACGCCGACCAGGATCTTGCCGTCGGTGACTTCGGGATCGTAGAGCTTGGGCATGCGCCTCGCCAGGCCGCCCGTCACAATCAACGTGATGACCGTCGCGATGATCGACCCGAGCATGGTCATTTCGAAGATGACGATCAGGTTCGGCCACCACGCCACAATCGGCATGTTGCCGGTCTGAAGCGGCCACGCCAGCTCGGTCATGCGAGTCAGCCAGGTGCTGCCACAGAACCCCAGGAATGCGCCGGCGCAGGCGATGTACCAAATCCACGTGGTCTTGTCGATCTCACCGAATTCCTGATCTTCGATCGGCACCGCCGACACCACTGTGATGTCGGCGTCAGTGAGGCCGGCCTGGCGCAGGCCATTGACCGCGCGCTGCGCGGAGTCGCCGTCGCCGAACATCGCGTACAGCGCGCTCATGCGTGGGTCTCTCCGAGCGCGTGTTCCTTCATCGCAGAGGGCATCAGCGCCGGCGCCGGATGCTCACCCGCCCGCATCTCCCAAATCGAGATGATCGGCACGAACTTCGCGAACAGGGTATACAGCAGGCCCATCGCCGCGAAAGTTGAAATCGTGATCATGATTTCGACCGGCCGCGGACGATAGGTGCCCCACGAGTAGGGCAAGTACTTGTGGCCGAGCGACGGCACCACGATGAGGAAACGCTCCAGCCACATGCCGATGCACACCCCAAAGGAGACGAACACGCAGCCGCCAATCGTCCGCAGCTTCTTCAGCGACAGCACGATGACCGGGATCACGAAGTTACAGACCACCATCGTCCAGTAGAGCGGCGCGAACGAGCCTTTCTGAGTGACGCGGAGCACCGCAATTTCATACGGCTCGTTGCCGTACCACGTGGTCAGCCGCTCGGCGAATACGAAATATCCCCACAGCAGGCTCATCATCAGCAGCAGCTTGCCGAGGTTCTGAAAGTGGATCGGGTGCAGGTATTCCTCGAGGTGGAGGAACTTGCGAAGCCCCGCCATCGCAATAATCAGCCCGGCGATGCCGCTGAAGATCGCGCCCGCGACGAAATACGGTCCGAACATCGTCGAGTGCCACATCGGCACCGGCGCCATCGAGAAGTCGAACGAGACGATGGTGTGGACCGACACGGCGACCGGGATGATGGCGATCGCCATGATCGACATGGCGCTCTCGAGGCGATGCCACTGCTTCGACGTGCCGCGCCAGCCGAGCGCGAGCGTGCCGTAGATGCGACGCCGTATCCCGCTGGACTTGTCGCGCACCAGTGCGAAGTCCGGAATCATCGGCAGGAACAGGAACAGCAGGCTGCCGGTCAGATACGTCGTGATCGCGAAGAAGTCCCAGACCAGCGGCGAGCGGAAATTCGGCCAGATCATCCGGCTGCTCGGATATGGCACCAGCCAGAAGAACAGCCAGGGACGGCCGAGATGGATGATCGGGAACATCGCGCCGATCATCAGCGCGAACGCGGTGATCACCTCGGCGCAGCGCGTCACCGGACGCCGCCAGCCGGCATTGACGAGACGCAGAATCGCCGAGATGAGTGTACCGGCGTGGCTGATGCCGATCCAGAAGACGAAGTTCGTAATGTAGAACGCCCAGTAGATCGGGTTGTTGATCCCGCTCACGCCGAAGCCGTTGTACATCTGGTAGCCCCACGTGCCGAGCCCCATCAGGACGATGCTGGCGAGAAACGCCACCAGCGCGTAGAACTGCCACGTCGTCTGCAGCAGCGGCCGCAGCAGGTCGTCGCTGAGGCGGCTGGTGGATGCGTCGCTCATGCCTGGGTCTGCCGTTGGAGATACGTGACTTTGGGCAGCGTGCCGACGTCCTCGAGCAGCTTGGTGCCGCGCGGCGATTTCGAGAGGCGCGATACTTCGCTTTCAGGATCGTTGAGGTCGCCGAACACCAGCGCCTGCGCAGGGCAACCCTGCTGACACGCCGTCTTGATGTCGCCGTCCTTCAGCTCACGCTTGGCGGCCTTGGCTTCGATCTGCGCGCCGTTGATCCGCTGCACGCAGAAGGTGCACTTTTCCATCACGCCGACTTCGCGGACCGAGACGTCGGGGTTCAGCTGAAGGTGCAGCGGCTTGGGCCAGCTGGGGTTGAAGAAGTCGAAGTAGCGCGTGTTGTACGGGCAGGCGTTGGCGCAGTATCGGGTGCCGATGCAGCGGTTGTAGACCTGCGCGTTGAGACCCTCAGCAGTGTGATGGCTGGCGTATGTCGGGCAGACCGGCTCGCACGGCGCGGCGTCGCACTGCTGGCACATCACCGGCCGGAACTTGAGCTGGACGTCCGGGAAGTCCCCCTCCCAGTAACGTTCGACGCGCAGCCAGTGCATCGCGCGGCCGCGCCCCGCCTGCTCGGGTCCAACGGTCGGGATGTTGTTCTCGGCGTGGCAGGCCGTGACGCACGAACCGCAGCCGGTGCAGCGGTCGAGATCGACGGCGAGTCCCCATTTATGCATCAGTCAGAACTCCAGATCTGACTTCACTGTTCCGCGTCTGACGTTCATCGGGTCTCGCCCTCTTGAGGACGCTCGCGCATCTCGCCCGCGAACATGATCAGGCTGCCATCGGCATCGCCGGCGCGCGCGATCCTGACGCGCGTCGCGGCCCATGCCAGGGTATTGGCTTCCGCGACCACCTGAGGCGCCAGAATCGCGATCGGGTTCACGCCGCGCTTGCTCGCGTAGCGCGTGAACTGCTCGTGGCCCTGCCCGACCGGCATTGCGACGACGTCTGGTGCGATGCCCGGAAAGATCATTGCCGGTGCGCGCACCACCCCGGCCGGCGAGGTGACGTCCACCAGATCGCCCTGGGCGATGTTCAGCCGCTCCGCGGTCTGCGGGTTGAGCTCGACCCAGCTGCTCCACATTGCCGAGGTGATCGGGTCCGGCAATTCCTGCAGCCATGGCAGGTGCGCCGTCGATCCGTCACCGAACGCCTGCGACGCGTAAGGCAGGAAATGAAATGGGAACTGCGCCGCATCGCCGGCAAAGGCCGGCTCCGCATATTTGATGGCTGATGGCTGATGGCTGATGGCTGATGGAGCTGCCGGAGTTGCCGCACCGGCCGACGCTGCGCTCTTCGATACGTCTTCCGCCGTTTTCCACGGCAACGTGACCGGGGTCTTCAGCTTGCCTGCGATTTCGATCAGCACGTCCGCAGTCGCTCTCGTCTGGTAGAGCGGCTTCATCACCGGGCCGGCCGACGTGCTGACGGCCTCGATCGATCCCGACTCTGGCTGCACGTCAACCCACGACTCGAGGAACGAATGATCAGGCAGGATGAGATCGGCGAACGCGCTGCTGTCGTCGATGAAGCTGCCGAAGCTGGCGATGAACGGAATCTTACTGAGCGCCTCGCGCACCTGCATCGCCGCCGGCATCGCGAAGAGCGGATTCGCATCGTCCAGCAGCAGCACCTTCGCCGTTGTCAGCGTATCCGGACGCACGCGTGTTGCAGCGGACTTCGGAGCGCCCGGAGTAAAGAAGACACCGCCAGGCTGTTCGACGGCGCCGAGCAGGCCGTTCAGCGCGTTCACCGCGAGCGCATTGAACAGACCGTTGGTGTGCGCCAGCGGTGCGCCAGCGATGACCGCCACCGCGGGATGGAACTCGACGAGCTCGCGGGCCAGCCGCTCGATCCGCTTCGCGGCGACGCCGGTAATCTTTTCGACCTGCGCCGGCGCGTAGTCCTGCAGGCCGCCGGACCAGCCGTCGATGGCCGCGCCCGACCGGCCACTGTCGCCTGGACGCAGCTTATTCGCGAGGATGACGTGCGCCAGACCGAGCGCCAGCACACCTTCAGTACCTGGCTTCGCCGGTACCCACTCGTCGGCATTCGCTCCAGTAAGCGACATGCGCGGCTCGACCTGCACCAGCTTGCCACGCACCTGCGGCTGACCCTGACGCATCCTGCCGTAGGCCGCGCTCTGCGCGACCGGCGAGTTCCAGGTACCGAGCAGGTCCGCGCCGAAGCCGATGACGATGCGCGACCGCGCGATGTCGATCGTCGGGAGTTGCTCGCGCCCGAAACTAATCAGGTTGGCCGAGCGCAGCACATGGTCGTTGAAGAATTCGTATTCGACTGGCGCCGGTGCGCCGAAACCAGTCAGGAACGTTGAGGCGAGCGCCGCGCGGCGGCTCGCGCGCGGACGCGCCAGCCACACCAGCGATTTCTGATCACCGGCAGCTGCGAGCGCATCGAGCTTTCCGACCAGCTCGGCGATTGCCGCGTCCCACGTCAGCGGCTGGAATTCGCCGGTACCACGCGCGCCGGTCCGCTTCATCGGCTGCGTCAGACGGTCGGGGTGATACGTGATTTGAATCGACGCCTGACCGCGCGCGCACAAGCCGCCCTGGCTGATCGGATCCTTCGGCTGCCCTTCGAGCTTCTTGGCCACCGCCATCGCCACCACGCCGGCCTGCCCGTTGCGCACCGTGTCGACGTCGGCGTCCATCACCCGGACGGTGACCGCGCAGCCGGCCTGGCAGACCGGGCAGACACTCGGCTTCCACTCGGCGATGCCCGGCGTGATGTCATCGTCCGGCACAAACCGAATCAGCTGGTTCTCGGGATTGCCGCAGCTGGCGAGAGTGACGCTGGTCCCGGTGATCGCCGTGAGCTTGATGAAGTTGCGGCGATCCATCACCGGAGCCCTAGAAATGGCATGTCAGGCAATCGTTGGGCGCGTTCTTCTGCTTGTGGCAGTTCACGCAGAAGCCCATGTTGTGATCGACGACCCGTTCCGCCACCGTCTGGTTGGCGACGTCGCCGTGGCAGGTCGCACACGACACGTCGGCGCGAATATGCGGCGCGTGGTTGAACTTCACGTGCGCTTCGTGCGTGAACCCGTAGACGCGCTGCCAGGGGATTTCGATGCCCTTCTCGGAATACGACGCGACCTGTTTGATGAGCGCGTGGTCGGTCGCAATCTGACTGTGGCAGATCATGCAGGTCTTGACGCTCGGGATGCCGGCGACCGGCCCTTTCGCCACGGTCTCGTGACAGTCCACACACTCCGCTTTCTTGGCGATGTGCGTCTTGTGGGGAAAAGGAATCGGCTGCTGGGGCGTCGAGCGAATCCACAGGAACTCGCGCGCGGCGTCGGACACAGTCCGATGCGCGGTCGTGAAGACAGTCGAGGGCACCTGAGCCGGCTGCGCGCCGCATGCGGCGGCGCCCAGCGCCAACACCACCGCGATCCAGCGCATTACTTAGCCTGGATGCTCCGCAGAAAGTTGACGATATTCCAGATCTCGGTCTCGGTCATCTTGCTCTTGTAGCCCTTCATGTCGAACTTCGGGCCGGCGCCGTCGCGGATGACCATGAAGATCTCACCGTCGGTCGAGCCACGGTCCCACTTGTCGTCGGTGAGGTTGGAGGGATGCGTGCCTTCCGGCGCCATCGGTCCGTTGCCCTTGGCATCAGTGCCGTGACAGAACCGGCAGTTCTTGGTGAACGCCGCTTTCCCGGCCGCAACGGACTCGGCGCTCGTCGGAACGGGGTTCTTGAGTTTCTTGCCTTCGGGGCTGCCGCCGGGATTCTGTGCACCAGCGGACACGGCGAGTGCCACGCACGCCGCTGCGACAGCAGGAATGAAAACGGACTGAACACGACGCATGATCACTTCAGCTCCTTGGTAGCGCGGTGATTCTCACATACCTTTCGCGACAACTGCAATCCTTTGCCGCGAAGGGCCGGCCCGGCCGGTGGTCGGCGGGCTATTTCACGTCCTACTTGACGACCTACTTGACGACGACAATCGTGGCGTCGTCGTCGCTGACAAGGGCGCCGTCGTCGGCACGGCAGCGAAGCACGTAGGTGCCTGGATCCTCGAACGTGACCTGGACCGGCTCCTTGCCATCGGAGGGAATGGTCGGAGGCGTCCAGAGGGGCGCCCAGGGCGAGTTGGCGCTGGCCCGGGTGTCTTCCCAGGGTTTGATCTGTGGGGGATCGAACGTCACTCGTCCCTCGCCGCGGTAGACGAAGCAGGACACGTGGAGCCCGAGGTTCTTGCCGACCGTGATGCGGGTTGGCGGCGACATCGCCGGGTTGCGCGGCGGGGTCGGGGCGCCGGCTTCGGCGTTGGCGGTCTGTTGCTGGCGGCGCGCGCGCTCCGCCGCCAGCGCGACCAGATCGCGCCGCTTCGGCACGCCATCGTCCTTGACGTCGCTCACGAGCGTGATCGGCGTGCCGGCCTTGACGTTCTTGGCCTGCAGTTCCTCGATGTGCACCGTGGGCGGCTTGTTTGCGCGCATTTCGGGACTGCTGGTCCCGGCGCCCAGCGCGCCCGTCTCGGACGCCTTCACGACATCGTCGATGACGTAGTCGGGCCGGAGCGTGGCGTAGGCTTTTTCGCTCTTGCCGTGGACGGTGAGCGTCCAGATCAATTCGTCCTTCTCGCCGAAACCGGCAGGGACCTTGACGCGAAACACGAAACGATTGCGGCGCGGCAGGAAATGGGTCGGCTGTCCCTGATCCGCGCCGCCGACGTTGAAGCCGTTGTCCGGACCGATCGGGACGTTCGGCTCCTCTTCCCAGTTTCGGTTCATGTAGCCGAAGAGGAAGTATTTCTGGCCGTCCGCGGCCTGCTCCCACCCCTCGTACGCGGGCGAGACATTCTGGCCTTTGGTGTAGGACAGCGACTGCGCCCCGGCCGAACCGGATGTAGCACACACCAGGACTGCGGCTGCAACACCAGCAAACACCCGCCGATCGATCACTGCTGCGGTCCCCCGGCGGTCGTCTTCATTGCCGCCGGCGGCAGCACCATGCACAACGGGCAGCCGATGACGACGTCGTTCTTGGTGAGGTGCAGATCGGTGCGGCGTTTCGCCATCTCCGCCTGGAACTGCTCGTCGGTCAGCGCGACGCGCATCCCAAGGTCGATGAACATGTTGGCCACCGACCGATTGCCCGAGCCCTGCCAGTTGCGCGGATCCGGCACGTTCTTGTTCGAGGGCGAATTGTCCATGAAGCCGGTGATGTGCAGGATGGTCCCCTTCGGCAGCAGCGGCGCCGAATCATCCGTGTAGTCGTAGCCGCGCACCCAGTTGTGGTCGTAGCCAACACAGTTCAGGGTCTGGATGTTGTAGCCCCAGATCGCTTCGAGACACATCCGCGCGCCGGGCGCGTGCAGGTGCGGTTCGAACGAAATGATCTTGGTGTTCTGCTGCAGCACCGTGTAGGCATTGAGTTGCTGACCGGATTCCATGCCGCGGATGTCGATGTCCACGCCGTTGCCGAGGCCGAATACGGCGCGCTTGTAGGTCGGCACGTAATCCTTCGGCATCAGCTTGAAGCCGATCTCGAGGTGCGCCTTGGTGTCGCGACCGTTCGAATGCAGGTGCACCGAGTCCGACACCACGCTCGAACCGGCCTTCAGCAGCCGCGCTGACTTGGGATCGAAGAAATCGGCGTTGCGGCCGACCTCGTGGACCGGCCAGTTGGTCGATTCCTCGTCGAAGGCCGCCGCCAGCGCGGTCTCCTGATCGGCCTTGCCGTCGAGCACCTGCGTGCGCCAGATCATGTGATGGAAGACGAAGCGGCCGCCGACCGTGGCGCGGTTCTGCTGAGTCGGTTTCGATTCGACGTCGTTGACTTCCTTGATCTCGAGCGCGGCGACGTAGCGATCCTCGGTGAGGCCGGTCGGCACGCTGGGAATTTCTCCCCACCAGTCCGGCGCATCGCCCTTCACCACCAGTTCCTTGGTCTTGATGATCAGATCCGGTGTGCCGATAGCCCAGGCGTTGTGGTCGGCGTAGACCTTCGCTGGCGGCATGTCCGACGGGTTGCCCTTGGGCGCGCCGCTGTCGGCCCACTTCGCGATGATCGCGATCTCGTCATCGCTCAACGACGGATCGTTCTGGAATTGCTGAATGCCGATATTCTTCTCGACGTACCACGGCGGCATCACGCCGGCCTTCGGCCCGATGCCGGTGCGTTGCTTGATCGCGCGCGCCCACGGCCGCGCCTCTTCGTACGTCGAGAGCGCCATCGGCGCCACGCCGTCGGCGCGATGGCAGTTTTCGCAACTGCGCTGCAGGATCGGCGCGACGTCCTTGGTGAAGGTCACCTCCGCCGGCACGCCGGCGGGTGCCGCATGCAGCGCCGATTGCGCGGACATGCTCATGGCCACAGGAACGAGCAGCGCCAGTCCGAGCGTCCATTTCCAGGTGATCTTCATCTCAAATCCTCCTCGCACACACGCCGCGACCGTACCACGGGCCCGTTGTGGCGCACCGGGTACTATACCTGCCGGCTCTGCTGCTTGACAACAGGATCCGTCAGCGGAAATCGCCGGGTTCAGGGGTGGACAATAGCGACGGTAAAGGCTGACGAAACGGTCATGCTGCCGGTGTCGTAAATCTGTGCGCAGTAGGTGCCGACAGGCTCGTTGACGGCGATCTGAGCGGTTGATGACGGAAGGGCAGAGGTTGTGAACGTTGCCAGCGAGCACCCCGAGGTGCCGGTCGGCGTGCCGATCCCCAGACCTACGCCACCGGGCGGCACTGAGCTCATCGCCGACAACGTCAGCGTCACCGCTCCCGCGCCGGCCACGCCGAACGTGACGACACTCGATCCGCCGACGCCCAGGGTCCCGGAAAACGATGATCCTCCCGAGGTCGCTGTGGTCGAAG
>DASXIR010000202.1:0-3219 GCA_036497895.1 Vicinamibacterales bacterium
GACTCGGCGCTGACCAACCTCGGTCCACCGATGCCCGGCGATCCGATGCCGCCGCCACGCCTGCAGCAACCGACGACGTGGTGGTTGCAGGTGATGGGACGGTTGAAGCCTGGTGCGACCGCATCCCAGGTCCAGGCCAACGTCGATGGCGTGTTTCAGCACACGGCGCGGTCCGGTCTCGACGCCTACCTCGGCACACTCTCCGCGGAAGGGCGGGCGAATTCGAGGAACCGCAATCGAACCGAGGTACCGCACCTGAAGGTGGACTCTGGCAGCCGCGGTTTCTATGACGTCAACCTTCAGGATCAGAGCGCGGTCACTATCCTCAGCGTCGTCGTCGTCCTGATTCTGCTGATCGTCTGTGCGAACGTGGCGAACCTGCTGCTGTCACGTGCCGCGACCAGACATCGGGAGATTTCGATCCGGCTGTCACTCGGCGCGACCCGAGGCCGGCTGGTTCGCCAGCTGCTGACTGAAAGTCTGCTGCTGGCGGCGATGGGCGGCGCGCTCGGCATCCTGATCGGCCGGTGGGGTCAGCAGCTGCTGCCCGGCAATGCGGGTCAACCGGCGCCGCTCGACTGGCGGGTCCTGGCGTTCGTCCTGGCGGTGACCGGCGTGACCGGTTTGGTGTTCGGAATCGCGCCGGCGTTGCGCGCCACCGGCATGAACGTCAACGAATCGTTGAAGGACAGCAGTCGGTCGGTGGTGGCGTCGCGAAGCTTCCTCAGCAAGGCGCTGCTGGTCGTGCAGGTATCGATCTCGCTGGTGCTCCTGATTGCGGCCGGCCTGTTCCTGCGGACGCTGCAGAACCTGCGCAATGTGGATGTCGGCTTCAATACACGGAATCTGGTGGTGTTTCGCGTCAACCCGTCACTGAATCGATACGACGAGGCACGCACGACCGCGCTGTACCGCGAGATGCGCGACCGTCTCGATGGCGTGGCTGGAGTGCGGGAGACCGCGATCGCGAACGTCCAGTTGCTGTCGGCGGCCGTCAACTCGACCAGTATCTTCGTCCGCGGCCGCACGTATGCGGACGGCCAGCGCGATTCGATCAATCGTCTCGTGATCTCGGCCAATTTTTTCGAGACGATGGAGATGCCGATTCGTTCGGGCCGTGGTTTTTCGGAGCACGACGATCAGCAGGCGCAGAAGGTTGCGGTCATCAATGAGACCGCGGCACGCAAGTACTTCCCGAACGAGAACCCGATTGGCCAGCACATCGGCAGCAGTATCGAGAATGCGGGTCAGCTCGAAATCGTGGGCGTCCTGCGCGATGCCAAGTACGACAGCGTCCGCGATGCCGTACCGCCGACACTGTACGTTCCGCAGCTGCAGTCGCGCGTGCCAAGCATGGTTTTTCACGTCAGGACGGCCGGCGATCCGCTGGCGTCGATTGGCGCGATCCGTGAAACCGTGCGCCAGATCGACTCGAACCTGCCGTTGATGAACATCACGACGCAGGTCGACCAGATCGAGAAGCGGCTGGGGCAGGAACGCGTCTTCGCGCAAGCTTACGCGATGTTCGGCGCGCTGGCGTTGCTGCTGGCGTCGATCGGTCTGTTCGGCCTGATGTCGTACAGCGTGGCTCAGCGCACCAACGAGATTGGGATTCGCATGGCGCTGGGCGCTCAACATCGGGACGTGCTGCGTCTGGTGATGGGGGAGTCGATGACGCTGGTGGTCGTCGGGGTGATGCTCGGCCTGGCTTCGGCGGTTGCCGCCAGTCGGTTCGTCACCAGCCTTCTGTTCGGTCTGGCGCCTACTGATGCCCTGACCATGACCGCGGCGATGATCGTACTGCTCGCGGTCTCTGCGATCGCCGGCTATATCCCGGCACGGCGGGCCGCGCGGGTCGATCCGCTGGTCGCTCTGCATTACGAATAGGTGTACATCCCCGTCGCGACCCTGAAAGGGTCGCGTTACGCCGATGCGACCGACGCGTGATAGTTTCGAGCGATGATCCGCACGTGGCTGCTGGTGACGATCGCGTGCACTGCGGCATGCGGCGCCCGGCCGGCGCCGGTCGCACCATCGCAGCCGAGCGCCGACATCGACACGCTCGACTACGTTGTCGGCGACGCCTCCACCTGGCCTCGACGCGGTACCCAGCGTCAGGATCAGATCGTCGACGTCGACAGGCAGGAAGTCTGCTGGGTGAAGTACGGCCGGCCAGACATGTTCGAATGCTGGCGTTGGGATGATGCCTGGATCTATCACGAGGTGGATCACGCGATCGACGGCGGCGCCGGCACCTCATACACCTTCTCCGACGGACGCTGGCTGCCGAGGCATCTGGCGTCGAATCGCGTCTGGACACTCGACGTTCGCCGCAACGCCATCACCTGGCGGACGCCGTCGTGCGCCGTCGATGCGAGCCGATCTCACGCTTTCCCCTACCGCCAGCGTGCGTGGATCGAACCGGCGCGCACCCTCAGCAACGACCTGGGGACAAGGCAGATTCTGGTCCTGCAGTACGAGCCGTACGATCCTGCCGGTGGTCCAACCCACCCAGAGCGATTTTCGTTCGGCCGCGGCGCCGGCTGGTTCGCATGGTCATCCGATCGCGGTCAGGCCTTGTTCGACAGCTTCGGCGGCCGCGCGGTCAATCGCATGGCCGCGTGCGGTGATGTCGCGACCGTAGCCGGGGTGAATCCGAACACGACAACGCTCCGTGCGTTTGCGGCGCCCGTTCGAAAGGTGCTCAAATGAGGTTTTGTCCCACAGGAGAACCGCCGTGACCGACGCGCAGCAGATCGCCATCGAAGGGGTCCCCAACTCAAGTTACAGCCTGGTGCTTCGCATCCGCCTCAAGAACCGGCCGGGCATGCTGGGCCGGTTGACCACGACGATCGGCGAAGCCGGCGGCAACATCGAAGCGATCGATCTCGTGGAGGTCAATCGCGATTCGATCACCCGCGACATGACCGTGAACGCTGCCTCGAGCAGTCATGGCGACGCCATCGTCAGGGCGATCAGCGGCCTCGACGGCATCGACGTCATCCATGCCTCCGACCGCACGTTCCTCATGCATCTCGGCGGCAAGATCGAAGTCGTGTCGAAAGTGCCGCTGAAGACGCGTGCCGATCTGTCGATGGCCTACACGCCTGGCGTGGCGCGGGTGTGCGAAGCGATTCACCAGGATCCCGAAAAGCGCTTCACGCTGACCATCAAGAAGAACACCGTCGCCGTTGTCACCGACGGCACGGCCGTGCTCGG
>DASXIR010000203.1:0-5137 GCA_036497895.1 Vicinamibacterales bacterium
CTTCGGCGAGGAGCGGCTCGATCTGACCATCGCCGGCGTTCGTCTTCAACTGCTGCACACGCCGGGAGAGACGCGCGAAAACATTGCGGTATGGCTACCCGACAGGCGCGTGCTGCTGCCTGGCGACGATTTCTACAAGTCATTCCCCACGCTCTACGCAATTCGCGGCGCACGCCTGCGTCCGATCGACCAGTGGATCGCGAGCCTCGGCTTGATGATCGACCTTGGCGCCGATTACCTCGTGCCGGGCCACACGCGGCCGGTACTGGGGAGCGCCAACGTGCGCGCGGCGCTCACCGCGTACCGTGACGGCATCAAGTCGATCGTCGATCAGACCCTGGCAGGAATGAAGAAAGGCGAGCGACCGGACGAACTGGTGCAGGATGTCGCGCTTCCGCCCGCACTGGCCGGCAACCCATACCTCCAGGAATTCTACGGAACAGTGGCCTGGTCGGTCCGCGCCATCTACGACGACTACGCCGGATGGTTCGATGGCAACCCGACGAAACTGTTCCCGCTGCCAGAACGGGTGCGGGCGGCTCGCGTGATCGACCTGGCCGGTGGGCGCGAGCAGGTTCTGTCGCGAGCGCGGCGCGCCTTGACCGACTCGGACTTCCAGTGGGCCGCGGAACTGACCGACTACGTACTTGCGACAGACCAGGACAACGTCGAAGCGAAGCGGCTGAAGGCGGCGGCATTGAGTGAACTCGGCGAGCGCCAGATCAGCGCGCTCGCGAGGAACTACTACTTGTCCGCCGCCCAGTACCTCTTGCGCGATCTGCCCGCGCGCTGAGACGCACGAACTAGAACTTGAACACCAGGGCGCCCGCGGCGCGACCGTAGTCGAGTTTGTTCCCGTTGAGGCCAGGGACCGTGAACGGCAGGTTCGAGAAGTCGAGCACCTGGAACGAGTGGAAGTAGCGGACGTCGCCGCGTAGACCGACATGCTGGCTGAAGAAAATCATCAGGCCGCCACCCACGTCCCAACCGAATTGATTCTGATCGCTGGTGGTGGCCGAGCCCACCCCTTCGACCGTGGTCCGGATCAATCCCAGGCCCGCCAGACCATACGGCTGGACCGGTCCGAATTTCGGCGCCAGCATGAAGTTGCCCATGAAGGTGAACACATTCGAGGTCTGACTCGACGTCTCACCGAAGAAGTTCTTGGTGTACCCGAATTCAGCCTCGACCCCGAAAATGTTGCCGACCGCGCCGAGGGCGACGCCCCAGTCAACGCGTTTGTCCTGGCAGTTCAGGATCTCCGGGCAGCCCGCGTTCCCCCCGAAGTTGTATCCGATGAACGGGCTGATGAATCCCTGCGCATGTGCCGGTCGAGTGCCGGCGAACAGGAAAATTGCTGCGAATAGTACCGCCACGAACCATCGTCGCGTCGTCGTCACGTCGGACATCGTTCTGCACCTCAGTACGCGAATAACACGCGCGCGGCCGGAAAGCAACAATTGTCGGTGTAAACTCATCCATTTTTTTGAGCGGCTCAGCGCTGACGATAGCTTTCCAGCTCCAGGCGCGCCGACCCGAACGCGGCCGTCACATCGATGATCAGGGGAACCCGATCGGCATCAGCGCTCAGCCACGCCGTCACGTTCAGGGCACCGCGCCGGTCGAGACGATCGGTCAAGTGCGGCTCGAGCTTCCAGGCTGATCTAGTCTGCCCGTCGAGCGTAATCGTCTCGAGGTTGCCGATTGCCACATCCAGAGTCAATCGCCGGCCGTTGTCGTTCAGCGGAAGCGCGACGTGCGAGCCGGGCGTCATGGGGAGACTGCGGACGTAGAAAAGCGCTGCAAGAGGATCGCGAGCTGCGGTTTCGAGCGGCAGCGTCAGTGTCGTGCCGCCGCTGGTCATTTGCAGTTCGTGGCGGCTGGCGTCGAAGGTCGTCTGGCGTTCGATCCGGCGCTTCCCATCGCTGATGAGCTCGCTGTGATTCAGCGGCAGCAGACCTCCGCTGACGGCGGTTTCGAGGCGGACATCGGCCTGGTAGAAGCGCGACATCCAGGGCTCTGTCCTGGCCAGCACCTGAAAGCGGAAGCTTTCGCCATTCTGCGGAGGCAGCACGGCTATCGTGGCGGCAGCAGCGGGCACGCTCATTGGGCCGCTCGTCCAGCGGATGCGGTAGGTCGCCGACTCGCCGACGAGGAACGGAGGTGGACCGGGATCTGGCGGCACGACGTCGGTAGACGCCGTGAACTTCGCATCGACCGCAGGCGACCAAACAAGTTGATAGATGTGCTGGGCGCCGAAGCTGCCGCGATCGACCAGTACGTCGCGGCTCTCCGGACCGATGTCGAGCGTGCCGTTGTTGACGATGAATTCGACGCCGAGCTCGTGGAGAGTCACGAGCGCTTGAGGCGACGGCAGGCGGTTGACTGTGTCGAGCAGCGCTTCGAAGAACGGCGGTCGGAAGCCGCTGTAGCCGTTCACGATCGACCGCCGGTGCTCGAGTGCCTGAAGCATGCATGGGGTGTTGCCGGCGAATGGCGCGATCGGTGTACACACAACGGCGCCCGAGCCCGGTTGATCGCCGAGCCAGCGTCCAGCTGCCGTCGTCAGCGCCGGAGGTGCCGGGAAGGCGATCGAGCCGTTGGAGAATTCGAGCGCGATCAGCGCGAACGCCGCCGCGCCAGCGAATCGGCCGATGCGCGGTGTTCGCAGTTCCAGCGCGCGAACCGCCAGTGCCGCCAACACCCCGACGCCCAGAATCGTCAAGACGCTGAATCGCGCCGAGGCGCGGATTGCCGACATCCCTACGAGGCCCGCGTAGAGAGCGGCGTATAGCGTGCGGATCCCGTTTGGTCCGAGCGAGAGCACGAGACCGACCAGCGCGACGACCGCGTACACGACGGCGACCCGCTTCAGTCCTTTGGGGGCGGCCACGGCACCGGCTGCCGCCAGCAGCATCGCGACGAATCCGAGGAACAGCGCCTGCTCAGGGTTGTCTTTGAACGGTAATAGCTCACGAGCGCCAGGCCGCAGCCAGCCGGTTCGTCCGTACAGGAGGTTGGTCTCCGGCGCCTGCAGGTAGCTGGACCAGACGGCGCTCCCGTTCGAGGCCTCGTAGAGGGTGCGGCCACCTCCGATGTCTCGCGCGACACGCAGGTAGGGAATCGACCACGGCGCGGCAACGAGTACCGCCAGCGCTGCGGCTGCGAGTCCGCGACGGATGACCCGCCAGTCGGCGATTCGCCCGGTCGCGGCCATCTGCACGACGGCGGCGCACACGAGACCGATGGCGCCGATCACGCCGTAGTACACCGAACTCAGCGTCTGCAGCGCGGTCACGATGCCGAGGCCGATCGTGTCCGATCGTCGTTGGGCGCTGAACATCCGATGCAGGAAGAAGAACGACAGCGGCAGAAAATACAGCGCCTGCAGCTGAATGTGGAGCAGGTGGGTGAAGTGATACGGTGCGAAGCCGAAGATCAGGCCGGCCACGAACGCCGGCGCCTCGCTTTCCGTGAGCGCGCGGGCGAGCACATGCATCGCGAGCGCTGACGCCACGAGCGATCCGATCAGCAGCAGGTTGTAGCAGAAGACAAGGTCATGCGTGACCGCGTACACAGGCCAGAGCAGGACCGCTTGCAGCAGAAGGTGATCGGAGTAGGCTAGCGTCAACGGCGCCGGCAGGAAAATCCCCGCGTTGAAGACGCGACCGTTGAGCAGCCACAGCGGGTGGGTCGCCAGCGTATGAAGATCCCAGCCCAGCGTCCACAGATACAGCGAAGGGTCGCCGGTCGGATCCATCGCGCCGAACTGCGCATGAGGGTGAAGGACCAGCGGCCAGGTGAACGCGCACGCGACAACCAGATAAATCAGGGCCGCGATCGCGGTCCGGCGAATCATGGACACTATCTTGTGCCAGTTCGCGAATACCGGAGCCTTTGATGCCCAATGGCCTGTGCGGGCAGTCCGACGATGACGGTTTCGGCGGCGCTGTTCGAGGAGTCGCGTCTGAACCGCGGCAAGCCGTTGCAATTTCGGGTGGGGGCATTCGGCGTGAGTGTGCCCGCCTGTGGGTGCGGGAGCTTCGCTTGTCCGCGGCGCGCATGTCTTTCCCGAGCTCGCTGGTTAGCGAAGCTGCGGCTCCAGCGGCTTCCACGCGAGCACAGCGGTTGCCCACGCAGTCGCGGCCGTGGACACCCACTGTTCGGCGCCATACGGAAAGCCGCTCTCGAAATACGCCTGAATCGGGACGGCGTGCGATTTCACCAGCCAAGAACCATCTTCGTGCTGCGTCCGCAGCAGGAATTCCACGCCTCGAGTGACGACCGGTTCATTCCGGCCCACCGCACCACTGTCGAGCAGGGCGAACAGGGCCTCTCCGGTCGCATAAGCGTCGGCAGGCATGGCAGGGTCCTGCGACCAGCCGCCGTCGGCATGCTGTCCTGTCGCCAACTCGCGCGCCGCAACAGCGACGACATCCGATTTGGCATGCGCCCATGAGAGGCCGAGCAGGCGAAACGCGCGTTCTTCCGTGGTGACCGCCTTTGCCGACGCCAGCCAATCACGCGCACGCGTGACCGCCGTCTCGCACTCAGGCTGCAGCGGCGCCGGCGCGTACAGTTGAAGATCGCGCATCGAGATGGCCGTCACCTCGATGTCGTTGGACTCGATCGGCGGCCGCAAGGTGGCCACTGGCCAGTGTCCGTCCAGGGACTGCCGGTGGAGCAGCCATTGCACCTGCGCGTCGGTCGCCGCGTCTGACGGGTGTCCCGACACAGCCAGGCCGAACAGGAGATAACTGACAGTGTCCTGCTGGCCGGCGATGGCCATGTTTTGCGTCGTGCGTTCGCGCCACGACTCGAGGTAGGTCGCGACGATGGCGCGCTGCTGACCCACCTCCTGTTCATCGACGCGATAGCCGCCGCGTCGGGCCTGTGAGACTGCGAACGACACCAGGCTGTTGTGATGGCAGGACACGCAGCCCGTTTTCTGAATGAACGGCACGTCGACCTTCTGCAGGAGCGGCAGGCTGCGTTCGACGGCGGCATGAATCACGGCTGGTGTGGCCGATTCGATGCGGACCAGCGGAGCCACCCTCGACGTGACCGCGGAATCCGATGGCCGCAGTCCGGTGTCCGGCGGTGGAATCCGTCCGAGCGGACCGTCGCCGCCGACACC
>DASXIR010000204.1:0-6960 GCA_036497895.1 Vicinamibacterales bacterium
CAGCGGCACGAGTCGCAAGGCGTATCGGACGGCCGAAAACGGAGCGAATGGAAAAGGTGACGGCCGGCCGCCCCATGCGTGCCGCGGCTCGCAGCGTTCGCTCATGCACGCCCAGCTCCCGCGCGAGTTGATCGACCGAGAGTGGTGCGGAGTTCTTCGCGTGCACCGCCACCGCTCGCTTCGCTCGGAGGAGCACGTCCACGGGCACGGGTCGTCGTCCGCTGTCCCAGGTGCGAAGCGTCTCGAGCGGAACGGCGAGCAGCGTAGCGAACGCGCGTTGCCCCACAGCGATGGACCGACGGAGTGCGCGAAGCTCGTACATGTGAGGGCACGATGCCATTCATGGCGGCTGCAGTAAAGCGACCTCCGGCCTCTATGACCGGTGATCACGAGAACTCTTTCAGATGGCACTCACGCGCGCGATGAATTCGCGAAGTTCTGGCGCGAACTTGCAGGACCGGTCACTTTTTTCGATGTGTGTTCGCCTTGCGATTTGCCGCTCGAGTGAAATCGGCGAATTTTCTAGGAATTGGTGCGCCCGCCGAGATTCGAACTCGGGACCCCCGGCTTAGAAGGCCGGTGCTCTATCCAACTGAGCTACGGGCGCCGGAGAGCCGGCTAGCGGCCGGCGTTGATCGCCTTGGCCTCGCTCCAGCCGTCGATGGCGAGGAACGTGTTGTTCAGGAGCACAGCCCCAAACATTACCCAGTACAGATTCGGGGCGACGGCTTGAAGGTTCTGCTCGACGTATGTCAGCAGCGCCGCCAGCCACGGCATCTTCTTCTTCATGTCCATCTCCTCGACACGACCGCGCGTGCAACGCCTGCCGGATTCGACGATATTACAGCACAGTTCTCCGCCGACACCTCGCTCGCCCGTATCGTCCAGGAGGGCGAGGGTTCGAATCTCGGCGGGCGCGCTGAACCCCAGGCGCGGAAGGCTTGCAGCCCTCTCCGCCCGCCGGCGGTTTCACGCGCGAATCGGTCTGTGCGACACTGTACTGCCCGGCTGGTGCCGCTCTCCTTCGAGTGGCCACCGTCGACGCTCAACGCTATTCACACACAAGGCGACCATGAACGGAAAGATTCGAACGCTGCGCACCGACAAGGGATTTGGTTTCATCAAAGGCGAGAACGGTCAGGACTACTTCTTTCACCAGAGCGCGATCTTCGGCGAAGGCATCGCGGACTTGCGCGAAGGCGACAGCGTCACCTTCGATCCCACTCAAGGCGACAAGGGCCCGCGCGCGGAAAACGTCACGCGCACCTCGACCTAAACAATCAGGGCGTTAGGTCGCCGCTCACCGGCGCCTGCTCAGTGCTTTTGCCGGACTGAAGGCCGCCGACCGCGACATACGTGACGGTGTCCCACGCGTTGTGAATGCCGATGCACAGCAGCAACAGCGCACTGACGGCGACGGCAAACAGCGACCCCGACAGGCTGGCGTGCATCATCCCTGCGGTGCCGAGCAGGACGAGGTACGCCACCAGCGGCAGCACCGCGTGCCACGCCCAGTCCTCAGCAACCGGTTGATAGCCGTCCTGCCCGCGCATGCGGCGAATGACGATGGCGACGTAGACGCTGCCGGCGAGGCCGCAGCACCCGATACTGACCCGCAACGATTCGCTCCCCGGCCACGGTGCGCTCTGAATCAGGGACACAACCAGCACCGCCATGAAGTGGATCACGGTCGGCGTGCCGAAGGCGTCGATTTCCCTCGTGCTGCGAGCGCCGCCGCTGTCCTTGATCAGCGTCATGACGACGAACTGCAGTCCGATCAGGGCACCGGCAGACGAGCCGATGATGACGTAGAAATTTTCCCAGGCCCTCAGCGCGATCGTCACCACATCCATCGGCGTAGCGTATCCGACCTTCCCCGTGAAGTGGATGGTCTATGCTTTCGACGCTGACATTCTGATGAACGCAGGCAGCGCCGCACGATCGTGGTTCCATCGCACGCCTTTCTCAAGGCGGCGGGACGGAACACTTCCCACGGTCATCTACGGCTTGGCCCTTGCGGCGATCTGCGTGCTGTCCCGACTTCCCCAACTCCGTAGCCCGAACCTCCTCGCCGACGGTGACGAATGCGTGCTTGGCCTGATGGCCAAACACGTGCTCCAGGGACGAGAGTTTCCGATTTTTTTCTACGGTCAGCACTACGCCTTCTCGCCGGTGGAGACGGTTGTGACCGCGCTGACGTTTCTCGTCGCGGGCGTGGGCGCCGTACCGCTGAAGGTGGCCGGGCTCGCGCTCTGGACCGTCGGCGTCGTGTTCGTGTTCCTGGCCCTGTCGCGCGTGGTGAGTGTGACTCGAAGCTTCTGGGTCGCCGTGGTCTTCGTCCTCAATCCCGCCTGGGCGGTCTGGTCGCTGCGAATGGGTGGCGGATATCTGACCGCGTTTGCCGCTTCGTCCGTGCTGGTGTGGCTGATCCTCGGCGATCGCGATCGCGAAACGATGCTGCGCTGGCTCGGCGCCGGCGCGCTGACCGCGGTGATCTACCTGGCCCAACCCCTCTGGTTGCCCGGCCTCCTCCCCATCGTCTTCGTCGTGCTGGTGTCGCGGCGCCGGCTGTCGTGGGCGCTCGGCTACTTGTCGGTGGCGGGCGCCCTCACGCTTCTGATCAAGTTCGGAACCCCGACGCCGGACCTGCCGTGGAACGGTCCGACCATGGGAAACCCGGCGCTGGTCGCCTCGCTGCCGGATGTCGCGCGTCAAACCTATCTGATGCTGACTGGTTCGTACTACCTGTACTGGGCGATCGATCCGCCCGGCCCGGCGACGATCGCGCTGGCGGTCATCTGGTGCGGCGCGATTGTGATGACGCTACTGGTGCAGTTGTACAGATTGCTGGCGCGCCGACATTCGTCGCTGTCGGCGGTGCTGTTCGTGTCGATGACGGCGACGCTGGCTGCCGAATGGATCCTGCTCGCCGCACGCGACGCCAGGTATCTGCTGCCGCTGACTGGTCTGTTGCTACCGCTCGCGTCCATCGAGTTGCTCGATCTCGCCGATCGGCGGCTGGTGCCGAGGCAGGCGTTGGTCGCGACTACGGCAGTGATGATCGTGCTCGGATCGGTGTCAGCAAACGAGTTCCGGGCGTTCAATTTCCTGTGGACCAATCCGCCGCAGCGCTGGAGCGAAGCGAAGCGGCTGCAGCAATTGTTCAATTACCTCCAGGTCAAGGATGTCCGCCGCGTGTTCTCGAAGAACGGGATGCTCGATACGCAACTGAGCTTCTACAGTAACGAACGGGTGTTGTCGCGGTCCGACCCGCTCGGTAAATATCCGCCGTACGTGAAGGAGGTCGATCGGGCCCTGGCAAGTGGAGAAACCGTGGCGGTGGTCGGCTACACGAACCAGAGCGGCGCGCCCGGCTGCTGGGACGTACCGATCTGCACTGGCGGGATCGACCACCTGGTACCGAACCCTGAAGCGATCTTCACGGTGGACGACAAGTACTTCGTCTACGTCGGCGCCGACAAGGAGCTGCTGACCAGGCTCGGCTTTCGGTTCTGGGATTGAGGCGGCCGTGACGTAACGATCGGGCTGGAAAGCGCACCAAGGATTCAAGTAACGTAGCCGCCGTAACAGGGAGGTGGAACCGTGACGAATATCCTGCTGCACGATGGACCCCCGCCGTTGACCTCGGACGCCGCCGATGCCGCAATCGACGCCATCGACTTCATTGCCGCCGTGGTTCGCGGCGTCGATCTGATTGATGTCACGCCGATCGTGCGGCCGCTGTGGCGCACCCACCTGGCGACGTGGTATCCGTATCTGCCGCCGCCGACACGCGCCTGGTACGCCAACGCGCCGATGATCCTTCAGTCGATCCGCATGCAATTTCCGATTCTCCAGCCGTGGCAGCAGGCCCAGGTGGTACAGCAGTGGGCCTTCGAACTTCCCCAGATGCTGGCGATGCTCGACCCG
The DNA here is from genome assembly GCA_036497895.1 of Vicinamibacterales bacterium. Classification (GTDB taxonomy): domain Bacteria; phylum Acidobacteriota; class Vicinamibacteria; order Vicinamibacterales; family CAVVIG01; genus CAVQFC01. The sequence continues at coordinate 3,931 of DASXIR010000204.1, forward strand.
GTGCTGGCACAGGCGCAATCGATCGCGATGAGCCAGGCCGCCGCAGCGCAGGTGACACAGCTTCGACAGATGGCGACTTCGGCGGCGCCAGCTTACACACCGCCGTCGTTTGCCCAGGCATCTAACGAGGTGTCACGCCAGAACCAGATGACCACTTCGCTGCAGGCTCACAACACCCGGATGGCCGACCTGACGGTGGGCCTGATGCGCGCGATGAACCATCACTGAGCGGCGCCACCAGGTGAGGCGATGACGACGGCCGCCGCGATTTACGAGACGCTCGTGCATGGATCGACGCCCGAGCGATTGGCGCTGCTGGACGTATTGGGCGCTGACGCGGGCATGAAGGCGACCATCGGCCCGCTGCTCGCAGGCGACAACCCGGGCATGCCGATCGTCGCGCTCGGCCTGCTGGCGATGCGCTACTGCGCCGGCCAGAATCCGGAACTGGGATCCGAACTGGCCTTCGCGCTGCACCGGCGCGGGATCGAACTGTTCGAGGCGAACGAAGCACCCGGACTTCAGCTGACGACGCTGAGTTTGCTCGCTTTTCAGCACGCCAACGCCGGCAACCTCCTGGGCCGGTCGGCAGCGGTGATCAGTTTTGCCGGCGACTGGATTCCGTTCTACGAGGCGCGTCACGACACCACCAACCTGCCATCGTTGAAGGTCGAGCGGATCACGGCACTGCTCAATTCCAATCTGATAGACGAGGCCGGGAATGCGCTGCGCGACCCGACGCTGCGTGGCAGCGGCGTCGCGGACATCGCAATCGTACGCCTCGACCAGAAACTGGCCGACATCAAGGCTTCGATTACGGCGATGAAAACGGCGCCGCTTGCGGCCGCGGGTTCGCCGGCCGACACATATCGCACCTACGGGCGGGCGGTGCGCGACCTCGAGCACGCGGCACTGGATCCGGCCGGAGCGACCGAAATCGCCGACATCCTGAAACATCTTCCGGCGATGCCGACCGGCACTCCCGATCCCGAATCATTCAGGACGCTGCTCGACGAGCTCGAGCACGGCGAAGCCGTGCTCACCGGCGGTTCGACCGCCGACAGTCAGTGGACGATCAAGCGGCGCATTCGCGAGGCGGCGGGAATCTTCGTGCTGGTCAAGGAGCCATCGCCCGAGCAGCTGACCGCGGCGTTGAACGAGCTCGAACCGTGCCTGACCTGGGCCAACGACCACGGCGAAATGGCCCTGGCGAACGATGCGCTGTGGGCCTTGTACTTGTGCCACAACCGGCTGCACAATCCGGCGCGCGCCGCCGACGTCCTGATCGAGCTGAGGCGCAATCTCGAGTCGCGGCGCCAGGGCATCGCCGATCCGCTGCAGCGCGGCGGCGTGTTCGCGGAGTATCCGTATCTGTTCGACGCCCTGTGCGAGAAGCTGCATCAGGCGGGACGGACGGTCGAACTCCTCGAAGCGATTGAGGCCGCCAAAGGCCGTGGCGTCGCCGACATTCTCACCCGCAAAGCCGGACGTCCGATTGCTGACGCGGACGTCAACGCCGCAGCCGGGATGCTGCCGGCGCTCGCCGTCGCTCACCGGTTTCACTACCTGACGTTCCACGTAGACGAGGCATGCAGCTACGCCGTGATGGTGACCAGGGAGGGACACGTGCTTCCCTCCGTGCAGATCGCGCTGGGTCACCGCGACATTCTCGACGCCGCGGCCCATGCCGACCCGCGAGATTGGAATCAGCCATCGGATGAAGACCCGTCCGTCCGCATCGCCGACGCTTCCCGGACGCTCGCGCCGTTGGTCGGCTGGCTCCAGCCGTTGATCGATGCCGGCCACATTGCCCGGGGCGATCACCTCTGCTTCGCGGCCGACCAGGAGCTCGCCAACGTTCCGTTGCATTACCTGCGGCTCGGCACCGCGACTCTTGGGGATCACGTCACCGTTTCGAAGACCCACGGCGCGTTTCACCTGCAGCGATCGCTGAATGGCGATCCGGCGGCGCCGCGTGCATTCCTGGGTGTCGTGGTCCCGACCAGGCAAAACGTCGCCCAGGCGTCGTGGCCGGCGATGCGCCAGGCCATGTGGCGGCCGATCGAGTGGCTACAGGCGCACCTGTCCGGCGAATCGGTCGCCGACGAGCACGCCGACTTCGCGCGTGTGTCGGCCCTCGATCTCACACAGCGCCTCGTGCACTTCTCGACGCATGCGGTGTTCCCCCGGACGCGTTCTCCCTTCGAACGCTCGGGCGTCGTTCTCGCTGACGCGGGCGAATTGCCCGACGAAACGGCCGTGGCCTCGGCATCCAATCTTGACGCGGTGATGACTCCCGGCAGAGTGATCGATTCGGCGCTCGATCTGCGCGGAAGTCACGTATCGTTGATGTCGTGCGTCAGTGGCCTGTCGCGCGAGGGCCGCGGCGGCGATGCGCTCGGCCTGGAATGGGCGTTGATTCAGGCCGGCGCCACCAGCCTCCTGGCCAGTCACTGGTACATCAGTGCCCGGCTGGCGGCCGATTTCTTTGAACGCTTCTACCAGCATTGGCTGGTTGACGGCATGTCCAGGGCGGCCGCGCACTCGATGGCGATCGCCGACATCCGCGGGTCAGCCGGGGAGGATGTCGCACACGCGTGGGCGGCGTTCAGTTTGATCGGCGATTGGCGGTGATGCGTCGTCGATCCGAGGGAGGAGCAAGCTCCTCCCCTACAGGGCTGCGGCGACACGGACGGGAGGAGCAAGCTCCTCCCCTACGGGCAAAGAGCTAGACGAGGGGGTTCGATGACAGATGCGGCAACAGAAATCAACGGCCTCACCGATGTTCAGGTGGTCGCAGCAGTGCGACAGTTGAATCGTCGTGTGTTTTCAGACCTGTCGTTCGACGCGGTCAAAGCGGCGACCACTGCCACCGGCCTGAAGACGGTGTCGAAGGACGCGGCCGCAACCCAGCTCGATTCGGCGGCATCGGTCAAGTTGAGTCGTCAGGTGCTGACCGCCGCGGCCAGCGATCCAGGCCTGGCGCCACTGGTCACCGAAGTAATCAATCACGTCAAGCAGGACGATTCG
>DASXIR010000205.1:0-5513 GCA_036497895.1 Vicinamibacterales bacterium
CCCGAGCGGTACTCCAGCTTGAGATCCGAGCGCTTCGCACGAAGCTTGATGCGGCGGAAGCGGCCGTCGCGCGCCGGGTTCGAGCTGGTGTAGCCGAGCACGTAATACGCCGAGGTGTCGTTGACGACCTTGTCGAATACCTGACCAAAGGTATTCGAGTCGAAAAACGCCCGCCCGCCCGTGTCCTCTGCCATCGTGGTCAGCGTTTCCTGCGAGGCCGAGGTGCTGTCGAACTGATTGCGCGTGGTTTGGCCGGTGAACGCCGACTGGCCGCGGGTGCTGCCCGTCGAAGCGTCGCCACCGGGGACGAGCGCCTGGAGGCCGCGCATATCGGCCGCGTAAATCGACACGTTGGCGCGATTGGCGCGGTCGACGGTTCGCCGCAGCTCGACCTGATTGTCCTGGCCCTGCTGGCTCATCCCGCTGCTGAAATAAATCACCGACTTCTTCTGCTCGATGCCGGAGAGCTGATCGGCCAGTGACTGCAGCGCGTCAAGCCGGCGGTCGACGCTGAAGATATTGAACTCGGTGTCGTCCGCGGTGAACGCCGTACCGTTGTCGGGCGTGCCGTCGGAGTCGCCGGTAGTGCCGGCTTCGAAGCCCTGGCTGTTTGCGCCGCCGTAGGAGTCAATCGTCGAACCGAGCAGATCGCGGTCAGCGGTGAAATCCTGATCCACATTCAGCGCCGTGGAAAACGAGACGACGGCGATGAGATCCGCGGGCGACAGCCTGGTGTCGACGTAATCGTGCGCTGCCTTCACCGCGCGGGTCAGTTCCTCGGGCTGCATCGAGCTCAAATCGAAGAACAACACGATCAGCCGCCGGCCGTGCATGTCCACCTTGACCGCTGGTGCGACCGGTGTTGCCGGCGCCGCGGCGGCCCGCTGCGGTGTCTGCTTCGGCAGCACCACGGTCGGTTCGGCTGGTTCGGGAACGGCGTCCGTCTTGTCCAACTCCTCGAAATCGAAGCTCGTGATCTGCTGCGTCTTGTCGTCTTCCGAGACGATGAAGTCGTCCTGGCTCAGGCCCCGGACCACTGCGCCGCTCTTGTCCCGCACGACGACGTTGACGGTGACGAGTTCGGTGCCGGAGCGGAACACCGGCTCGGTGCGGGCTGGCGCCTGCGCGCGCGGCGACGCCGACGACAGCACCAGGCCGCCGATGACCAGGGCCCGCAACGAACGCGAAAGGTGCTTTCTGTTCATGTTCAAAACCTGAGCCTGGTCAGAATCTGAATGCGGCGCATCGAGCGCGCCGCCGTCACGTAACCGAAGGTGCGGGAATTGACCACGGTGTCGATCGATGCGAACTGGACGGTGTTGAGCACGTTGTTCGCGAGCACCTGAACCGACAAACCTCTGCTCGCACTGAAATTGATGTTTTTCGTCAGGCCCAGATTCAACACGCTGGTTCCGGGGCCGGTGATCGTATTGCGGCTCGCGTCACCGAAGGTCCCCGGCGCGGGAATCGTGAATGCCGATGTATTGAAAAACAGCGTCGTGGTCGGATCGCTGACCGAGATTGGCTGGCCGTTGTAGTTGGCGCGCAGCGTCCCGTTTACACCGCCGGCGACATCGCCTACGCCACCCAGGACGCGTGCGGTGAATGGTGTTCCCGACGCCAGCTGTGCGGTGCCATTGAACTGCCAGTTGCCAAGGATGGCCGCTGCCGTGCCGGAGTCGAACCACTTTTTCTTGTCGCCGAATGGCAGTTCGTAAGTGAAATCCATATTCAGGCGATTGCGCTGATCGAAGCTCGACAATCCGCGCTCGGCCGCCAGGTCGAGATCGTTCTGCGCCACCACCACGCCGCTGCCGCCGATGGTCGATGCGTCATCGATCGATTTCGACAAGATGTAGGTGGCTCCCGCTCCCCAACCATTGGACAGGCGTTTCCGGAGTCGCAGCGTCATCGACTGGAGAATCGAGTACGCGCCAGACGATTCGTAAATATAGGGCGCGATGTCCGGGATCAGCAGGCCGTCCGGTCCGCGGTTTGGCGCACGCTGAACGTCCAGATCCAAACCCTTGGTGCCGGTGTAGCCGATTCCGATCTGAATGGTGCGCGACAAGTCATGCTGCACATCAGCGTTCCAGATCTGCACGTATCCCATGCGGTAATTCGGATCCACGGAATACGAATTGGTCGTCGTCTCAAACGGCGTGTTGCACGGAACGCCGGGATTCGGATTGCACAACGCGGTAGACAACGGGATCGGGATGCCGACTGCCGCCAGGACTGTGTTCGCGGTGGCAAACGGCGGCTGACCGGCGAGTTGCTGCGCGATCGTCGCGTAGTTACTGGAGTTGTAGTTGATGCTGTAGCCGCCACGTACCACCCAGCCTTGTCTGGGCCGCCACGCCGCGCCCAGCCTGGGCGCGAACCCCGTATGAAATGGCCGGACAATCGTATCTGGCAGCGCCCCCGAATACGGACCGGTCGCGCCCGCCACGACAGGGACGGCGGCCGAAAAGTCCGGCGGCACGTCGAGCGTCACCAGCTTGTTGTCGGCTTCGGAGACCGGAGAGAAATATTCGTAACGCAGCCCGGCGTTGATCGTGACCTTGTCGCTCGCGCGCCAGTCGTCCTGGACGAAAAGATCCCACGACGTCGAACGAAATCGTTCCAGCCCTGGTCCGTACTGGACGCTCGCCTGCTGCGGACGGCCCAGCAGAAAATCCCCGAAATCAACACCGGTATACGCGCCGGTGAATACGAAACTGCCGCGTGCGTTGGTATCGACCTGACTGTCGGAGCGGATGTCGCGATAGTCGCCGCCGAACCGCCAGGTGCTGCGGCCGTGCGTCTTGACGATGGTGTCGCCGATGGCCAGCGTTCGATTGGTCAGCGTCGAGGGGTTCATGTCGCGGAGGCTGGCGAACTGGCTGAACGAAAGATTCGGCGCACCGTAGTCGAACGGCTCCGTCGATACGCCCTGGATCCCGGCGATGCCGGCGACGTTCGTGTTGTACGCGAACAGGTTGAGGGCATCGGTCTGCTGATGATTGAAGTCGCCGCGCAAGGTCTGAAAGAACCCCGCCTTGGTGAACGAATAGCTGACCGGGACGTCCCACGCACTCAACTTCGATTCGCCACCGAGTGTCGGAAACGGATTTGAAGCCGTGCTGTCGGAGTGTCGATAGTGAATCGCGATGTTCAGGTTCGACGTACCGCCCCGTCCGCCGGGACCGCCGCGTCCTCCGCCACCGCCGCCGCGGCCGCGTCCGCCCTGTCCGCGTTGAGGCACGGCGCCGAACGTCTGGACGAAACGGATGTTGATGTCGTCGAGCTGCGTCGACGTAGTCGTCACCGTATGGAAGTTCTGCGTCGCACCGGCCTGATTCGGCAGCGGGTAGAGCGCGAGCAGCGCCAGCGCCGACGGGTCCTGGCGGTTCGCCGGAATCTGATTCCCGGCAAACGGTTTGCCGGTGGTCGGATCGATCACGGTGCCAAGGGCCGAGAGATCGCCGGCGCGTTCCGCTGCGGTCGGCACCGTCGAATACGCGTCGTAGGGATTGTCAGAGTGGTTGCCGGTGTAGTTCAGGAAGAAGAACGTGCGCGGGCTGTTGATGATGTTGGGGATGACCAGCGGACCGCCGAGTGTCGCGCCGTAACGTCCCTGAAAATAGTCCGGCTTCTCCGTCGGCTGGCCGTTCAACGCATATGGCGCCGAGTCGAGCGTTGACGTGTCGAAGCTCTGATAGACCGACCCTCGGATCTGGTTGCCGCCACGTCCGCGCCCACCGAATGGGCCGCCGCCAAACCCGCCAGGGCCTCCCGGGCCGCCCGGCCCGCCGAATCCGCCACGGCCGCCAGCGAAGCCGCCACCGCCTGGATTCTGACCCGCCGCATCGCCGCCGCCGAACGCGTTCGCAAGCCGATCGGCCAGATCGTTTCCGTTCTGGCCGAAGAACACATCGTTCGGCTGGGCTGAGCCGATCGCCGTTACCGACTCGGCTGACGTTTCCGGCGAGAAGCCCGGCGGCAGCAGCACCGGCGCGGCGTCTGATGCGGCTGTCGTGTCATCCGCTCGAGGTCCGCCGCCCTCGTCCGGCACCAGCGCGAGGCTCTGAAATGCCTGGCCGCGTCCGCCCGCCTGACCTCGCCCACCGGTGCCGGTGCCGCGACCGCCGCCGGCGCGGGCGGTCGCGGGTGTTCCGGACGCCGGCGCAGCACCAGTCGCATGCGAGGTGCCAGTGGGGGCGGTCTCGTTCGCAGCGGATGCGGGCGCGCCGGCTGTTGCAACCGGCGCGGGAGCACGCGACGCGAGCGTCATCGTCAAATCGACGCGCTGCCCGCAGCTGGCCGCGTCGAGATCGATCTCGCGAACGATCGGCGCGAACGCGATGAACTCTGCTTTCAGCGTGTACCGGCCGGGACCCGGCGCCTTGAGCGAATAGAGGCCGTCATTACCCGACGCGGTGGTGTCCGCCGGGTGTGCGTCCGTGCGCGACAACGTCACGACCACTCCGGGCAACACCGCGCGTCCCGACGTCACGACGCCCGCGATCGAACAAGCGGAATTGCTTTGCGCCTGCGGCAATGCCGGATACGCCGCAGCAACTAACAGACACGCGCCGCAGCACAGAACCCGAGGTAGTGCAGCGGTCACGATGCGAACGATTCCCTTCTCACAGTGCGAGCGTAGCCGACGGACATCGCTGTCGGGTTAGACAAAACGATGACAGCGTCAACCTGCGGTCGGGTCAGGGCTTTTTGGGTTCGAACCGAAGCGCCGTACCGTTCATACAGTAGCGTTCGCCAGTCGGACGCGGGCCGTCGTGAAACACATGACCGAGATGTCCGCCGCAGGTTGCGCACTTCACCTCGGTCCGGCTCATCCCATAACTGTTATCCGTCGTCGTCGCCACCGACTGCTCGAGCGGCTTGAAGAAACTCGGCCAGCCGCTGCCGCTCTCGTACTTGGTGTCGGAGTCGAACAACGCCGTGCCGCAACCGGCGCAATGGAACACGCCATCTCGCTTCTCTACGTTCAACGGGCTCGTTCCGGCCCGCTCAGTCGCGTGTTCACGCAGGACCTTGTATTGCTCCGGCGTCAGCGTTTTGCGCCACTCCTCGTCTGTCTTGTCCATTCACGTACTGTAGCATCGGCGCCCGCAGCCAACCGGGACTGAACCTGAGCGGGACGGTTTCCGTCTCAGTCAGGAAGCCATGAACCTGCTGCAAGATCTGCGTTTCGCGGTCCGCCTGCTCGTCAAGGACCGCGGATTCACCTTCGTGGCGGTGCTGGCTCTTGCGCTTGGCATCGGCGTCAACGCCACCGTGTTCACGTTCGTCAACGCCGTCCTGATTCGCGGCTTGCCCTTCGACGAACCCGATCGCATCTTGTCGATTGGCATTCGCGATGGACGAGATCGCGATCGCGGTCTGTCCTATCCGGACTTTCAGGACTGGCGCGACAGCACTCACACGTTGTCGTCGCTCGCCGTCTTCAACAGCGCGACGATGAACGTCAGCGATGAAGGTCAGACTCCAGAACGCTACGGCGGACC
>DASXIR010000206.1:0-1725 GCA_036497895.1 Vicinamibacterales bacterium
GAGCAGGACGAGACCAACCTGCTCGAGCAGTCCAAAATGACGACCCTGCTCGGAATCGTCAAGAAGTTGCCGCCGCGGTTGGTGGTTTCGCGGGCACGTCTCCAACTGACCATCGCGTGGGCGAACATTCTGCTGCAGCGCGCGGCGCCCGCCGCCGCGGCGCTGAAGTCTTTCGAGGCAGCCCAGGATCGTGCCGACCTCAACGACGCGACACGGGCGGACCTGCGTGTCGAAGCCGACGTGCTGCGCGCAGTCGCCGACATGTTGGCCGACCGGATAGACGGCATCGATCATCTGGTCGCCGAAGCATTGTCACGACCGGACACTTTCCATCCCCGGGTTCCCGGCGTGGCTGGAAATTGTGCAGCGTTAGCCGCTGTTTATCACTTCGACTTCGACGCCGTGCACCGACTGCTGGCGTGGGCGGCGCCTTACCAGGAGATGATGGGTCCATTCGCCAGCGTCAACGCGCGCTGCTTCGGCGGGATCGCCGCCAGGTATCAGCTCGACATCCCTACCGCCCTGAAGAATTTCCGGGAAGGGTATGAGATGGGCGTGACGGTAGGACCGCACTCACACGCCGCACGGCTGGCCGGAGCGCTTCTCGGCGACCTACTCTACCAAACCGGGGAATTGGCCGAGGCCATGCGCCTTTTGGACGAAAGCTACCAGCTGGGGTCCGAGGGCGCCGGTGTCGACTACATGATCGCCGAATACGTGACCGGCGCGAGAATCAAGGCGGCGCAGGGGGATCGCGGCGCTGCGGTCGAGCGCCTCGCCGACGGTGCGAAAGCCGCGGAGCAGTTGCGGCTACCGCGCCTCGCGGCCGCAATCACCAACGCGCGGATCCGGCTGGGCATCGAGATCGCGCCGGAAGTTGCCGCCCGGTTGCGAGCTACCCGCACAATTCCTCACGACGACGGAATCGGCACGATCACAGCCGAACTCGACGAGAACTCCGGGATTCGGCTGTTGTCGGCGAGCGATTCGGCCGACGACCGGGAGCAGGCGTGCCGACGCGCGGCCGACCTGCTCGCCGTAATCGATGATGAGCGAAGACCGTTGGCGGCGCTGACTGTGCAACTACTGCTGGTCGAAACATTCAGGGCAACAGGCAGATCGGATGACGCCGATGCCCTTCTGCCGGACGTCGTGGCGCGGTGCGAGAAACTCGGACTGTCACGTCTGCTCGTAGACGCCGGACTCGGGTAGCGGCAAGACGAAGACGCGATGGCGAGCGCTACGCGCCCCTTGGCTTGATACCTAGAAGGCGCGTCCCGACTGCGCGCCGTTGTAAGAGTGTCCCACCGGACCAGCTTGCTGACTAGAGTGCGCAACCCGCTATTTCTGCTGATGAGGGCCTACAGCAGCGTCGCCTGCTCGGGTTGCTCGTCGACCGGCTCCAGCAGCTCGGGGCCGTTGTTGCGAACACTGTTGACCAGCGTCGACACCTGCCGCAGCTCGATGCCTCGCGCATCCGGCGGGCGGGCCAGCAGTTCGGAATCAAGCTCCGCGTCGGGATTCAGCCAGGCGTCCCAATCGGCTTGGGCGAGCATCAACGGCATCCGGTCGTGGATCTCGGCAAGCTCGCCCACGGCGTCGGTGGTGATCATCGTGCAACTCAGCAGCGGCGCAGCATCTTTGGCGGGCTTCCACACCGACCACAGGCCGGCCGCGAACAGCGGCTCGCCATCGCTGCGATACATGTAGAACGGCGTCTTGCGA
>DASXIR010000207.1:0-3085 GCA_036497895.1 Vicinamibacterales bacterium
CGCGGTACGGCCCGCTTCTTGGATCGCCCTCGGTTCATGCGACCGAATAACGTCGTTTTTGCTCCGCCGATCGGAGATTTTTCCCATTGGCGTTGAATAGTTCGGACCCACGACTCCTGGTCCTCGTTGTCGATGACGAACTGCTCATTCGCTGGGCGTTGCGCGAAGTACTCGAGGCCAAGGGATACCTTGTTGCCGAGGCGGCCGACGCGACCGCGGCGCGGAGCGCCTTCGCGGAGGGCCACCCGAGGCCGGATGCCGTGGTGCTGGACTACCACCTGCCGGATTCCAACGACCTTCAACTCCTCGCCTCCATTCGGCACGATGCGCCATCCGTTCCGGTCATCATGATGACGGCGTACAGCACTGCGGAGATGATCGAGCAGGCGCTGGCACTGGGCGCGCGTCACGTGGTCAACAAGCCGTTCGAAGTCCATCAGATGGCTGACCTCGTCACCGAGGCGCTCCCCATTCACTGATCGCGAATCGTTTCTCCGATGCCGGCTTCGTGATGGTGCTGGTTGAGGATCGTGAAATGGTGGACGCACCTGTGCCACCGAAGGTGCCGGGAGATACTGCGGACGCTGGGCAAAGATTCGCAGCGCGCGTTCCGTAGTCGACGACGAAAGGGCTCGTCCGGTGGACAGTGGACGAACCCTGCACGCGAGGATCGAGAGGGTCGACGCGGTCTCAGATCCAGTCGAATCGGACGCACATACCGGCAACGAACATCGCGAGGCCGATGAAACCGATGACGAGACCGAGCGGCAGCATGATCATCGTGACGCCCAGGCCCAACCCGATCACCATCAGCACGAATCCGACGACGATCGCCGCGAGGTGCTCGAAGAAGCCGAGCACATTTGCCGTGAGAGTGTGTGACATAACCCCTCCTTGACGTTCCAACCGGCACACCCGCAAGTGCGATGCCAAATTCGCACGTCGCGCCCCCATGCATGGCCGGCTTCTTGATTAACTGGTTGGGGGAAGTGAAATGCTGGGCGAAAACACGAGTATGCGACTGGAGACGGCGGGAAATCCCGCGGACTCCGGGCAACAATTCGCAGCGCGCGTGCTCGTGGTCGATGACGAATGGCTGGTCCGGTGGGCGGTGAGCGAAACCTTGCGCGCGCGGGGATTTGACGTCGTCGAGGCGGCCGATGCGCAGTCCGCGCTGGAGGCGCTGGGGAGTGGTTGCGATCTCGTACTACTCGACATGCCGGACGCACAAAATCTGGGCGTGCTGTCGCGCATTCGTGCCGCGGCGCCGGCGCTGCCGGTCATCATAATGAGCGCGTTCATGACGCCCGAGATCGCACAGCAGGCGACGGCACTCGGTTCGGGCATCGTGTCGAAGCCTTTCGACCTGACGGGCCTGGCCGCGGCGGTCGAACGCGCCCTGAACGGACGCGTATACTAGTCACCCATGCCAACACCGACGATCCTCGTCGTCGACGACGAGCAACTGATTCGCTGGTCGCTGAGCGAGCGCCTTTCCGCAATGGGCTACCGGGTGGTTGAAGCCGACACTGCCGCCGCGGCGCTCGAGCGCCACGCCGAAGGCGTCGACCTCGTACTCCTCGATTACAAGCTGCCCGATGGCGACGGCCTCGACGTGCTCAGGAAAATCAAGGCTGCGGATGCAGAGACGCTGGTCATTCTGCTGACCGGATTCTCGAGCGTGGAGACCGCCGTCGAAGCGATGAAGGCGGGCGCGTATCACTACGCCAATAAGCCGTTCAACCTCGATGAAATCGCACTCCTGGTCGAGAAAGCGCTCGAAACCACGCGACTGCGCCGCGAGGTGCGCACGCTCCGCGCCAGTCAGGCGCGGCCCTACAGCGTCGATCGCATCGTCGGGCACAGCCAGGCGATCACGAACGCCAAGGCGCTCCTGCAGAAGGTGGCGTCCAGCCCCTCGTCCACCGTGCTGCTGACAGGCGAGAGCGGCACCGGCAAGGACCTGGCGGCCAAGGTGCTGCACTACGCGAGCGACCGTGCGTCGCGGCCCTTCATGAATATCACCTGCTCGGCGATCCCCGAGCAGATTCTCGAGAGCGAGCTCTTCGGCCACGAGCGGGGCGCCTTCACCGATGCGCGTCAACAGAAGCGCGGCCTCCTCGAGTCGGCAGACGGTGGCACAGTGTTCCTCGACGAGATCGGAGAGATGGCGCCCGGCCTGCAGGCCAAGATGCTGCGATTCCTCGAAGAGAAGACGTTCAAGCGAGTCGGTGGCGTGACCGACATCAAAGTCGATGTCCGCGTGGTCGCTGCGACCAATCGTCTGCTCGAAGACGAAGTGAAGAAGGGACGCTTTCGCGAGGACCTCTATTACCGCTTGAATGTCCTGCCGATCGTACTTCCGCCGCTGCGCGCCAGGGCCGACGACATACCCGCGCTGGTGCACTACTTTATCGACGGCTACAACACGGAATTTCGCAAGCGCATCCGCTCGGTGTCGGACGACGCGATGAAGCGGCTTCAGACGTATGGGTGGCCGGGAAACATCCGCGAACTCCGAAACGTCGTCGAACGCGCGATGCTGCTGGCCGACGGCCCCGAACTGACCGCGGCGGACTTCACCGTGGGCGGCGGGGGCCCGCGCCTGACCGAGGGAGTGCCTCTGCCGCCGACCGGCGTCGACCTCGAACAACTCGAACGTTCGCTGGTCGTGCAGGCGCTGGAGCGAAGCGGCTGGAACCAGACGAAGGCCGCCACGCTGCTCGGGCTCAATCGCGACCAGATTCGCTATCGGATAGAGAAGTTCAAGCTGGAACGCTCGACGCCGTCATGACCGGGCGCTGGCGCCGGGGAATTTGCCGGCCCGCCGTGGAATAGTCCTCGCGTCGCCGTGCGTTGAGCGGCGACACTCCCGAGGATCCTCGTGGGATCTTTCTCATCTCGCTGTTCCTTCCCCCAATTGTCGTCGTCGTGTCGGCGGCTGCCTTGGCAGTCGCGTCGTTTCCGCAGCGTGCACGCCCGGAAGCAAGGTTGCGTGCGCGCGACGTGTGACGCGCACGTGCCTCGCCTCATCGGATATTGAAGTCGAGGACCAGTGTGACGAGGACATCGACTGGCCGACCCG
>DASXIR010000208.1:0-4657 GCA_036497895.1 Vicinamibacterales bacterium
CCGTGCTGGCCGCCGCCCGAGAGGCGCTCGGCGGCGATCGGGCGCTCGCCGCGGTCAAGACTTTCATTGCGACCGGGCGCACGCGCCAACTCCGGGGCGACAACCTCGTGCCGATCGAGTTCGAGATCGCCTGCGAGCTGCCGGACAAGTACGTGCGTCGCGACGAGTTTCCGGCCCAGGATGCCCTCCCGGTGGTCAACGGCTTTCATGGGGCCAACGCCATGGGCCCATCGAAGACCACGCGCGAGGAGTTCGCGCGGCTGATGCTCGGCGTGTTCGCAGCGCCGCCCGCGGTGTTTCCGCTGACATTCACGTACGCGGCTGAGGCTGAGGCGCCCGAAGGCAAGGCGGACGTCCTCGCTGTCGCGGGTCCCGAAAACTTCGCGGCGCGTTTCGTCGTCCAACGAGAGACCCACATGCCCGTCATGCTCCTCTGGCAAGCGCCGGCCCCGGGCGGACCCGGCGCCCGAGGCACCCCGCCGCCTGGTGCGGGTCGCGGCGCCGCACCGGCGCCGGTGGACCACCGCGTGTATTACGCGGACTACCGCGCGGTGAACGGCGGCGTGAAGTGGCCGTTCCGGATCCGACACGCGGTGGCCGGAACCACCATCGAGGAAACGACGTTCGATCGCGTGAGCATCAACGCCAAAATCGACCCCAGGAAGTTCGACGCGGCGAAATGAGCGCCCTCATCGCGCTCCTGTTGATCGCCCAGACGGCAGCCGGCGGCACGCTGCACATCACGGTTGTCGATCAGACCAATGCCGTGGTCGTCAACGCGACAGTGACCGTGACGGGCATCGACGAGACGACGAAGAACGCCTCGGTCGCGCCGGTGCCCACGACGGATACCGGCGTCGCGACCGTGCCTGGGCTGACGCCGGGACGCTACCGGATCGAGGTCGAGTTTCCGGGGTTCGAGAAGCGCACGATTCCCGATGTGCGGATCCGGGCGGGCGACAACCGGCAGGTCGCGGTCCTGGCGATCCAGCGGATGGAAGCGGCGGTCACCGTCGAGCAGGACAAGCAGCAGGCGGCGTCCGATCGCAACGGGCCGTCGTTCGGGACCGTCCTGACGCGCGATCAGATCGATGCGCTCTCCGACGATCCGACGATCCTGCAGCAGCAGCTGCAGGACATGGCTGGCCCCGGCGCCGTCATCCGCATCGACGGCTTCGAAGGCGGCGCGCTGCCGCCCAAGGCGATGATCCGGTCGATCCGGATCGCGCGCGACCAGTTCGCCGCCGAATTCCACAGCGCCGGCGGCGTCTCGATCGAGATCATCACGCAGCCGGGCATCGGGCCGCTGCGCTACTTCACGAATGTGCAGGGGCGCGCGGGGTCGCTATCCGGCACCAGTCCCTTCGTGCCAGTCCGCGGTCCCGAGCAAAACACCAACTACGGTGGTGGCATCGGCGGCACGATCGTTGACAAGAAGGCCTCCTTCTTCCTGAACGTGTTCGGCATCGACGCGTACGACACGCCGAACCTGAACGCGGCGACGCCGACCGGGACGGTGGCACACGCGCTGCCCCTGCAGGCGCCGCGCGACAACCTGTTCGTGAACGGAATGCTCGACTACGCGGTGACGCTCGATCAGACGCTACGCGTCGGCTACAACCTGACGCACATCGCGAACGACAACCTGGGTGTCGGCGGCTACAACGGCCCCGGCCGCGCCTACTCGACGGACAGTGACGTGAACACGATCCGCGTGCAGCACTTCGGGCCGATCGGACGTCGCGCGTTCTCGCGATCGCGCCTGCAAGTGATTCAGTCCGATTCGAGCTCGCTGTCCGCGGTCGAGGCGCCGACGATCCAGGTGCTGGACGCGTTCACGAGCGGCGGCGCTCAGCAGGCGGGCGGCAGTCATGCGACGACACTCGACGCCGCCTCCGACCTCGACTACGTCGTCGGCCGGCATTCGATCCGCACGGGGTTCGTCTTCGATGCGACGCGGTACCACTCCGATGCCACGGCGAACTATCTCGGCACGTATACGTTCGACAGCCTCGCCGCGTACGACGCCAATCAGCCGAGCAACTATACGCGGCGCGTCGGCGATCCGTCGATTGCGTACAGCAACGTGCAGGCTGGAGTGTACGTACAGGACGACATTCGCGTGCGCAAGAACCTGTCGATCACGCCCGGGTTGCGCTACGAGGTGCAAAGTCACGTTCGCGACCTGACCAACGTCGGACCGCGGTTCGGCGTCACGTGGGCGCCGGCGGCGAGCGGCCAGACGACGATCCGCGGCAGCGCGGGGATCTTCTACGACTGGCTGGCGACGAGCACGTACGACCAGGTCGTGCGCCTCGACGGCTTCCATCAACAGGAGATCAACATCATCGATCCGTCGTTCCCGGTCGACGAGAACATCGACACCGTGCCGCCGGCGAACCGCTACGCGCTCGGGCCGACGTACGATGCGCCGCGGATCACCCGATTCAGCACCGGCATCGATCAGGTGTTCAAGAAAGTCAATCGGGTCTCGGTCACCTACAGTTACCTGCGTGGCTCCCGGCTGGCGCGCGGCTTCAACGTCAACCCGCCGATCGACGGGGTGCGGCCGGATCCGACCTTCGCGAATGTGATCGACGTCGTGTCGGACGCCGCGTCGCGGCAGCACGAGCTACGATTCGACGCGAACATCCACCCGGGCGCGATGCTGCCGCTGCCGCCCTCAGCGCCGCGCGTGAGCTGGGCGCGCGTCACCGTCTTCGCAACCTACACACTGTCGTCGCTGCAGAACAACACCGACGGGCCGTTCTCCGTTCCTCCTACCGGCACACTGGCGACCGAGTGGGGACCGGCGAACGGCGGCGCGGGATCCTCCGGTTCCAACATCCCGGGCATCATCGCCTTCGGCGGCGGGGCGACGACGGTGGACGTCCGCAACCGGCTCAACGTGAACGTCAACAATCAGGTGCTGCGCAACTTCGGACTGTCGATCGGCGTGAACGCGAGCAGTGCGCCGCCCTACACCCTGCTCACCGGCCAGGACACCAACGGCGACGGCATCTTCAACGATCGTCCAGCCGGTGTGGGTCGCAACACGTTGCGCGCGAGCGGTCAGGTCACGCTGAACATGTTCGCCAACTACACCCTCGCGTTCGGCCACTCGTCGGCGCCGTTGCCGCCAGGCATCGGCGTCTTCGGCAGCGGTGCGGCAGCGACGGTCCGCAGCGTCGACCTTGGGCCAGCGCGCTACCGCCTGCAGTTGTTCGTGCAGGCGCAGAACCTGACCAACGAGGCGAACTACATCGGATACAGCGGCACGTTGACCTCGCCGTTCTTCGGACAGCCGACCGCGGTCAGCGCCATGCGCAAGATCGACTTCGGCATCAACTTCGGATTCTGACCGACTGGCAGCTCAAATTACTTCCTCACGGCCTGTTCATGGAACGTGAACTAGAATCCGCCAGTGCCGATCAGCGGCGCCGACAAACCGTCCGTGAAAACTAATCTGGTGTTCTTGACGCGGGACGGCTGCGTCAACACCGAGGTCATGAAGAAAAACCTCGACAACGCGCTTCGGGCGATGAAACTGCCGCTCGACTATCAGGTTGCCAACGTCGGCTCGCTGCCGAGGAACGACCCCAGAACGGGCTATCCCACGCCGACCGTGCTCTGGAAAGGCAAGGACATCTTCGGGATGCCCGTTCCGATACCACCATTTCCTGAGCCGAGTTGACGGGTCTACCGGGGCGGAGTTCCGTCCCCCGATAGCGTTGCCACCGCGCTGAGGCAGGCGCGAGCCGGGCACTAAAGGCAACTCTTCGGCGTCTTGCGTTCCAACCTACTCGGGGTCGGCCGTTGATCCCACGCGCGCGCATCAGAGGACGCCGAGTCGATCGAACCCCGCCGTATTGCACGCGATGATCGTCGCGATCATCGTGACCGCGGTGGCGCTCGGCCCGAGCGACGTGCCCGGGCTCCGCGCCACCGCTCTCGATCCGATAGTCGCGCGACGTTTCATCCGCAGCGCTTGACGCCGTTACTCCACGCGCTGGAACTTGTTGGCGATCACGTACTCCGCGACCGCCTTTCCGAGTTCAGTGCCGTCTTCGCAGGCCTTCCGGAAGTGGATGCCCGCAAAAACGCGCGCGTTGATCACTTCATCGAGCGCGTCGGACAGACTCGGGTACGATCGCCTCACGCCGAGCATCAGGTCGGACGTGATCTCGAAATGCACGCGGTTATGGAACTCGTGCGCGAGTACGCCGACGGCGGCGCCGCTCAGGCAGGAGTGCCCGGACGGGTACTCGGGATGACCTGGCGTCGCGAACAGCGGCTTCCAGACCGCGTCCGCGGTCGTCGCGGCGTTGCCGTCGCTGTCGGCTTCTCGAATGGCGTTGATTGGCCGCCACGCAGTGTAGGTGTACTTCGCGTCCCAGCAACTGATCGCCGCGTCCGCCATGGAGACGTCCACGCTGGCGAGCACCCGCGCGTTGTCCAGCAGGTCATCGTGGCGATGCTCGTTGTCCGACCGTTCGTTGTGTCCCTGGTCGTCGTCACCTCCCCGCGCCAGCAGCTCGAGCGTGACGTTGTTCCACAGGTAGGTCGCAGTTCCCGTGTTCCAGAACCATGAGTACAGCGTTTCATCTGGCGTTCGCGACGCGCTGGTCTGACTGCCTTTCGACTTCGTCTCGTTGAA
>DASXIR010000209.1:0-2648 GCA_036497895.1 Vicinamibacterales bacterium
GCGGTGGTGGTGCTGACAATGCTTGCGGTCGAGTCCTTCGATCCGCGGCTGATCTGGGATGCCACGAGCTCCAAAGAGGTTCGATATGCCTGATCGCGACCCACCGATTCCTTCAGTCCCTGACGCGAGGGCTGTGCCCAGGAAGCAAACGCGGCTCTCCCCGGTCTGGCTCATCCCGATCCTGGCGGCGGCGCTCGGCGTGTGGGTCGCCGTGGCCCGGATCCGCAGCGAGGGGCCGAAGATCACCATCGTGTTCCAGTCGGCCGAAGGGCTGGAGGCCGGCAAAACCAAGATCAACTACCGCGGTGTCGACATCGGCACGATCACGGCGATCCGGCTGACGGAGGATCACGAGCGCGTGATTGCCACGGCGCAGATGACGCCGCGGACCGAGGATTTTCTGGTCGAAGACACGCGGCTGTGGGTCGTGCGGCCGCGCATCTCGGGCGCCAACGTGACCGGGTTGGGGACCCTCATCTCGGGAGCCTATATCGGGGTGGAAATCGGCAGTTCAAAGGAGCCCAAGCGCGACTTCGTGGCGCTCGAGACGCCGCCGGTGGTGACCGGCAATGCGCCTGGGCGTTTCTTCGTGCTGAAGACCTCCGACCTGGGTTCGCTGGACACCGGCACGCCGATCTTCTTCCGGCGGCTGCAGGTCGGCCAGGTCGCGTCTTACGAACTCGACAAGGACGGCCAGTTCTTCACCGTCAAGATATTCGTGAAGGAGCCCTACGATCAGTACGTCACTGCCAACACGCGCTTCTGGCAGGCCAGCGGGATCGACGTGTCGCTCTCCGCCAGCGGCCTGAGCGTGCAGACCCAGTCGCTGCTGTCCATCCTGATCGGCGGCATCGCGTTCGAGGCGCCCGCGACCGGTGCGGTTCTGCCCGTAGCCGAGGCGAACACCGTGTTCACCTTATTCAGCGACCGGGCGGCAGCCTTCAGGCCGGCCGCGCGCAATCCACAGAGCTTCGAGCTCATCTTCAATGAATCCGTCCGAGGGCTCGTGCCTGGCGCGCCGGTCGAGTTCCGCGGCGTTCCGATCGGCGAAGTCGCTAATGTTCGCGCGCAAGTCGACTTGAAGACCCTCGAATTCTCGGTGCCGGTGACCATCCATTTGGACGCGCAGCGGCTCGGAGTCAAGGTTGTCGGCTTGAAGTCCCAAGCGGATTTCGAGGCCATGCGCAGAAAGTTGTTCGACTCCCTGGTGTCCCGCGGGGTCCGTGCGCAGCTGAGGACGGGAAACCTGCTCACCGGATCCGTGTTCGTGGCGTTCGACTTTTTTCCTGGCGCGCCCCGGGCGACGGTGGACTGGTCGCAGACGCCAGTGGAGTTGCCGACCATTCCGGGTCAGCTCCAGGTGATGGAGACCAAGGTCACGGATATCATCAACAAGCTCGACAAGATGCCGCTCCAGCAGATCGGCGATGAATTGACCACGGCGATCGGCGAACTGGATCAGACGCTGGTGGCGGCGCGCGGCACGTTGGTGAGCGCACGGGGCACGCTCACCAACACCGCCAGTCTCACCGAGCCGAATTCCGCGCAGCTCCAGCAAATGAACAGCACGCTGCAGGAGGTGAGCCGCGCGGCCCGCTCGTTGCGCGTGCTCGCGGATTATCTCGAGCGCCATCCCGAGGCGCTCCTTCGCGGCAAGAAAGGGGAGGCGAAGTGATGGCAGGCCGCACCGCGCATCTGATGGTCTCGATCGCGTTGGTCACGGCTGCATCCGGTTGCGGCACCACGGCGCCCTCGCGATTCTACACGCTCGACCCGACTGCGCTCTCCGACGGCGCGGCGCCCGTGAGCTACCCGATCATGGTCGGCCCGGTCTCAGTCCCGGCCGCAGTCGATCGGCCGGAGTTCGTGCTTCAATCCGCGCCCAACCGCGTCGAAGTCGATGAGTTCGACCGCTGGGCCGCGCCGCTCAACGACGCCGTCGCGCAAGTCGTCGCCGGCGACCTGGTTAAGCTGCTCGGGACGCCGAACGTGGCCTCCGCGCCGATGGCAAACTTCGTCCCCGCTTATCGCGTCACCATCGACATCCAGCGCTTCGATTCGGTTCCGAGCCAGGCAGCGCTAGTCGAGGCGGTGTGGACGGTGCACAGCACGGCGGGCGGAGAGACGCGCTCGGGCCGCACGGTCGCACGCGAGGCCGTGCAGGGCGACGGCTTCGACGCGCTCGCCGCCGCCCACAGCCGCGCGCTGGCGAAGATGAGCGGCGACATCGCCGGCACGATCCGGGCGGAGGCCGACGATCAGCAGTCGGATAAGCAGTAGTCAAAGGGCGGCGCGGCTATCTGGCCGTCGGCACCCCGATGCGCACGGTCACTTTTCCGGTGGGCGATCAAGATCGTTTCGGCGCAGGCGTCCAGTACGCGTATAGCAAGAAAATCAGCCTGAACATGATCTACAAGTTCGGAATCGAACAAGCGCAGCCGGGCACTTGTTTTCCGCGAGGCTAAGATTGGGTGCGCGAGTAGTTGTCACTGCGGGCCGTTGGGGTCAGCGACGCCGTTCGTGCTCAGCTGCTGATCCCGGAGAGTGCTGTTGAGAGACCAGGAGTGTTGCAACAATCCGATTGTGATCCTCGGCATCGGACGAAAGGTGCCTGCCGGGGCAGAGTTCACCTAGCCACCGTTTCGTAA
>DASXIR010000210.1:0-21310 GCA_036497895.1 Vicinamibacterales bacterium
AAAGGAGCAGCGTCATGTCTTTTAGCACCCGCACGCGGTTGATCCTGACAATCTGCGCGATCGCGCTTGCCGTCGCAGCGACGCCGCCGGTCTTCGTCACCCTGATGGCGCGATCGGGCAGCACGCCTCACTGCGAGCAGGTCGTCGGATTCTTCGAAGATCATCTCGTCACTCCGCCACCTGCGCTGACTACAGCCGGAAGCGTCTTCGGCTCGTTGCGCGGCGACCTGAAGTTCTCGTTGATCGACGAGACGGCGTCTCTCACACCCAACGTGTCGTTTTACGATGCGAAGTCGTCGATCGACACCGAGCACGGCAGCCTGTTCATCGACGAGGCCGGCGTAACCGACGGCTCGAATGGCAACCTGACGGTGCTTCAGACAATTACCGGCGGCAGCGGACGCTATCAGGGCGCGACCGGCCAGATCTTCGAGAGCGGGAATTTCAATTTCTCGACGCTCAAGGGTCAGGGCGTGTACGAGGGATCGGTCTGCACGCCCTAGCGGGTTGTCGTCATGGGTCCCACAGTTCTGCATCTGGCGAGAACCGTCGATGCGACGCCGCGCGCGTGCGCGGCCGGATTCCGGAGTGCCCGGGCGCTCTCGCGCTGGTACGATGGCGCCGCGAAACTGACAGCATTTCGTGCCGGTGGCAAGGTGAGCGCCGCGTACTATCCGGGCTACGACATCGCGGCGATCGTGCCGGACCTGCTCGTTGCGCACCGCTACACCTCCGTCGTGGACGGCGTCGGCTTGTGGAGTTTCTCGGCGCGCGGCCGGCGGACGCGGATCGAGTTCCACCACATAGCGGATGGCAACACCGGCATCGAGGTGCCGGCTCGCACGTTTCACTGGCAGGGATTGCTCGAGAACCTCGCCGCTTTCGTCGAAGGGCGCCCGATGCCCTTCGAAAACGGGCGATATGTGGGACGACGGCCGCGCGGCGTTCGCTACGAGACGTTTCAGGAAGTGTTGCGGGCCGCGCGCAAATCGCGGCGGTAAACGGCGTGGACGAGCGAACGGGCAGACTCTGATCTATTGCACCGGCAGTGGACGTCCACCCTTGGCAATGTCGGCTCATACCGACAAGGGAGTAGAGCAATGAAAGCGCTTCGCGTCGTCCTAGCCCTCGTCGTGACAGGATTGGTTTCAGTGCCGATTCTCGGCAGCGCAGAACACACGGACCGCCTTCAAGCGACCCTGATCGGCTATCAGGAAGTTCCGTCCGTCTCGACCCCTGCAACGGGAGAATTCCACGCCACGATCGCGGCTGATCAGCTGTCGATCGACTACGAGGAGACGTTCAGCGGCCTGATTGGAACCGTGCAACAGTCCCATATCCATTTTGGCCAACGCGGCGTCAATGGAAGCATCGTGGTGTGGCTGTGCCAGACGACGACAACGCCCGCGCCCGCCGCGGTGGCGGGGATCACTCCCTTCTGCCCGCAATCCGGGAAGGTCACCGGGACGATCACGGCGGCCAACGTGATCACGGCAGGTACCGCCAGCCAGCAGATCGTGGCCGGTGAACTCGCGGAGGTCATCGCTGCGATCCGCGCCGGCGTCGCCTACGCCAATGTGCATTCGACGCCGCTGAATCCTGGCGGCGAAATCCGCGGGCAGATCCGCGTGTTGGAACACGGAGACAAAGGCCGCTGACGAACTTGAGACCCACGACGCGCGCCATCTTTGAGCGCTGCAACATGCTGCGACGAGAAACATCAGTAGCGTCAAGTACCCCGATCTACTGAAAGGCGCGGACGACGCCTGCAACGATGCGGATCTCCTGGCCGGTGGACAGAAACCGCACGTCGAGCTCGCCGCGCACCGCCCACCTCGCGCCGCTGGGATAATCGAATCCGAGTCCCGGCTGAATCACTGTGTGCCTCGTCGTGTCGCTGCTGCCGAAGGCTGTGCCCGTGGACTGCACGACGCCGGCGAGTAATTGGCCGAATTCCGTGAGCTTACCGAGCCGCGCAGATGCGCGAAGGCCACCGGTCAGCGCGTGCGATGTGAGCCGAATGTCGCTGCCGAACGTCGGAATGGTCTTGTAGTGCCCGTCGGCGTCGGCGGCGATCGACAGCCACGAGGTGAGGCGTACCGCACCGCTGACGTTCCACCCCGCCGGGAAAGTCTCCTTACCGGTGACGTCGCTTTCGATCATGAACGAGTAGCCGCCCGAGAGCTGCCAGCGCGGGGACTCCTGAGTGCCCTGTGCCCGCGCCGCCGGCGCGGCGAGGAGCATCGCCGGAAGCAGCAACGCCAGCATCCGCGCGCGCGCGCGCGCATGCGTCATAAACGGTATTCTATCGTTACCATCCATGCGAACCGGCACCGCGATCAGAGGCAGCCTTGCCGCCGTGTTGTTCGTCGCCTGCGCCAGCACGCCAGCAGCCGCGCAGCGCGGACCGTCTGTGCTCGACAGTCTCTACACCCACTACGGCCACTTCGGCATGGACGCGCACGACGTCGGCAGCATGACCGCCGACAAGACGCGCGAGCTCGGCGCGGGCATCGTGCGCGTCGTGTACGGCTGGGACGTGATCGAGCCGAACTGCAAGGGCTGCTTCAACTGGTCGCTCACAGACGACTGGCGCGATCAGGCCCGCCGCACGACGCGTACGATCTTCGGCACGCTCGCCTACACGCCACGCTGGGCGAATGGCGGTGCGGCCATCAACACGCCGCCGCTGCGCCTGCAGGATTGGTACGACTTCGTGTTCGTCACCGTCGATCGCTACAAAGACGATGTGTTCCTGTGGGGTATCTGGAACGAGCCGAACCTCGACAGTTATTTGAAGAACGGCGACATCGCCTCCTACGAGCAGCTCGCGCGCACGGCGGCGTCGGCCATTCGCGCGGCGAACCCCTCGGCGATCGTCATTGGGCCCGAGGTGAGCCAGCACGCGATCGCGAGCGGCTGGTACGCGGCCGCGATGCGCTCGTTCGGCACACTGTTCGACGTCGTCACGATCCACTGGTATCCGGACGGTCCGCCGCTCGAGGCGTTCATGGACAAGGGCGTGCGGCCGTTCGCGATGGGCAAGGACGTGTGGCTGAGCGAATCGGGCATCACGCCGTGCCAGTCGACGTTCGGGGAAGCGGGGCAGGCGCTTCTGTATCAGCGTGTGCTACAGGCGTTCGCGCCGCGCCGCAGCTGGTGGACGAACTTGCTGTTCTACGCGCTTTACGATCCGCCGACGCCCCTCACGTGCGGCTCAGGCATCACGAGACCTGACTGGTCGAATCGCCCGGCGTTCTCGCTCTATCAGGCGTTCATCAAAGCGTTTCCGTAGGCAAACACCTGGTCGGCGGTGACGGCTTGGTCGCATGGCGTTGAGAAACGCGATGGCGTGCGCGAGCCACTCGCGCGTCAGCGATCGGAAACGTCTGTCCCGCGCGTCCCGTTCCGTCCCGTGTCGATCCGTTCGTTACACCGGCGAACGTCGCCAGCCTTCTGCTCGCGCGGGCGGAGGCAAGCCGCCACTCGCCGATCCAGCATCTCTGATGACGTTGTACGGGCGCGTGCGCGACGCCGTCCGCGATCTGACGACCGGCGATCGGATCGGCACCCCGCCCGTGGCAATCGTCAACCAGGCCTTCGCGCGGAGGTTTCTGAAAGGCGCCGACCCGCTCGATCACACGGTCACGTTTCCAGCGGTCACCACGGCGCCGCACCGGTAGTGTCGTCCGATTGGTGCTGACCAGAGTCGCGTCGCCGGTGGGCCTGGGCGCGATGGTCGGCGCGTCGGTCAGCCTCGCGGCGAAGCTCGTGGCTTCGCTGGCGCAGTGGTCACGCTCGCGGCGGTCGGCGCCTTCGCCGGCTGGCTACCGGCGCGACGTGCGGCGCACAATTAGCGCCCACATCGTCCGCATGGCCCGGTTAGCGAGGAATCAACGATTTGGTGCCCAGTCTGCGACTATGCGCTCTTGCTGGTGTGTTCCCAGTTTCATGCATCTCTCTCCCACAAAGAGCGCGGGCCGGATATACTTCTCGCCTTGTAGACGCGATCCGAATCCAGCAGAATTTGCATTTGCGTGGAGGTCCGAAATGGCTGAACAGAAGCTGGTCGGTCAGAACTACTCAACCTCGGACCTTCGCGCCAAAGTCACCGGTCGGGCCCGGTATGCCGAAGATTTCCGCGCGCCGGGGATGCTGTTCGCGCGGCTCCTTCTGAGCCCTTTCCCGCACGCGCGTGTCAAGAACATCGACACGAGCGCGGCGCTCGCCATGCCAGGCGTGAAAGCGATTCTGACGGCCGACGAAGTGCCTGGTCCCAAGGATCAGGTCAACGACGCGGGCCAGATCATCAAAGCCAACCTCAAGAGCGAGAAGGCGCTGACCAACGAGCCCCTCTATCAAGGCGAACCGGTTCTGGCGGTCGCGGCCGTTGACGAACGGACGGCTCTTGAAGCGATTGAAAAAATCGAGATTCAGTGGGAACCGCTGCCGTTCAGTGTGGATCCGGTCGCGTCGCTGCTGCCGGGTGCGATGAATGCCCGGGTGGAGGGGAACGTCTGGATTCGTCCTGCCGCAGCGCCGGGCCAGCCGGCGCCGCTTCCGGAGGTTCACAATCTGAAATGGACGGACGCAGAGGTCGAGGAGTACAAAGCGGGTCGTCTGCCGCTCGGCAAGGACACCGATGCGCCGTGGTCCTTCGGCGACATCGAGGCCGGCTTCAAGAAGGCGTCGCTCATCCTCGACGAAACGTTTGTGACGCCGAACACCAGCCATCAATGCCTCGAGAGTCGCACCTCGATGGCGTATTGGCAGAACGGCAAGGTGTTCATTCACCTGTCGACCCAGAGCGTCGTGCAGACTGTTATGTCGGTGACGCGCTGGTTGAGCATGGAGCCGGAGAACGTCGTGGTCATCAGCGAGTACTGCGGCGGCGGTTACGGGAGCAAGGGAACGGGGTCGGTCACCGACATCATCCCGGCGCTCCTCTCCAAGAAGACGGGCACGCCGGTGCAGATGCGGGTTAGCCGCGAGGAAGAACACGGCATCGGCGGCGCTCGTCCCGCATTGCACGGCCGGATGAAGGTCGGGTTCACCAAGGAAGGCCGGGTCACCGCCCTCGATATGTACACCGTGGTCGACGGCGGGCCGTACGGCCCGGGCGCCGACGGCAGCACGGCCGGCCGCTTCGCGTCGCTGCTGTTTCAGCCGGAGGCCATGCGCTGGCGAGGCGTGACCGCGATCACCAACACGCCGCCTCGCCGCGCGCAGAGCCAGCCTGGCGGCATGCAGGGCATCGTCCTGATGGAGCCGGTGATCGCCAAGGCGGCGCGCCAGCTCGGGATCGATCAGGTCGAGATGCGCAAGATCAATGCGCCTGCGGGCAAAGCCAAATTCGGCCCGGCGAATGCGCGGGGCGACCGGGCGTATTCGACCAGCTGCTTCATCAAGGAGGCGCTCGATGAGGGCGCGCAGATCTTCAAGTGGGATGAACGCAAAGCCCGGAGCGGGCAGCGCCAGGGCTCGAAGGTGCGTGGCAGTGGTGTGGCGATCAGCTCGTATAGCGCCGGCTCGGTCGGCTTCGACGGGCTCTTTGTCATCAAGCCGGACGGTCGGATGGCCATCCAGACGGGCATCGGCAATCTTGGCACCGAATCGTGGTCCGATTGCCAGCGCGTGTCGGCGGAAATGATGGGCGTGCCCTGGGACAAGGTCGACATCACGTGGGGCGACACGTCCAAGAACCTGCCGTGGAGCTGCGTCTCTGGTGGCAGCCAGACGACGCACGCGATGACGCGCGCCGCGCATGCGGCGGCGAGCGATGCGATCACGAAGCTGCAGCAGATCGCCGCGAAGGATCTCGGCGGCCGGCCCGAAGACTACGTCGTCGCCAACGAGCGCGTGTCGCGCAGGGGCGGCGGTGCCGGCATGACGCTCGCGCGCGCCGCGCAGCGGGCGATCGATCTCGGAGGCATCTACGACGGCCACGAGCTCCCCGCGGACATCAATGTGTTTACCAAGCGGTCGGCCGCAGCGCTGGCGGGGCAGGGCCTCATGGGCGTGGCACGCGACACGTACCCACACGATGGGAGTTCGCTGTCGTTCGTCGCGTCCTTTGCTGAAGTCGAAGTGGATGTCGAAACGGGCGCGTACCGAATTGTGGATTTCCTTGCCGTCGCTGACGTCGGGACCGTCATCCATCCGGCGGCGCTGGGCGGCCAGGTCCTCGGACGATCGATGTTGGGGATCTCCCATGCCATCGGCCAGAAGTGGGTGTACGACCAGCACTATGGCCTGGCACTCGCCAGACGGTTCCACTACAACAAACCCCCAACAATCCTGGATGCGCCGGCACATATGACTTGGGCGGCGGTCGGGCTTCCGGATCCGGAGACCCCGGTTGGCGCGCGCGGCATTGGCGAGCCTCCGGTCGCGGCCGGTTGCGCGTCGGTTCTGAACGCGATTTCCGCCGCGGTGGGCGACGACGTCTTCCGCCGCGCGCCTGTGAACCTCGACGGTATTCTCACGGCGCTCGAGGCGGGAAAACCGATGATGGATCGGCTCACGGCCAACGTGTGAGCGGGGCTCTGCAATCTGCATGACGACAGTGGCCGTCGATTGAACTAGCTCTGAATACACCCGACACCATTCGGGCCATTGCCTCAGATACCCGCGCGACTTGCGGCGCGAATAGACCCGTCCATCGCACTGCGGTACGAATAGCTAAACGGCCTGCGACGCGGAACCTGTTTCCGGCCAGTGTGCCCGAGGCGTCGCGATGCAGCCGACGGGCACAGGACGCTCTCGGTATAGAGCGGTCTCGACTCCGTCGCGGCTGCCGCGGTCTGATCAATTTCGCACGCCCAGACTTCAGGGCTCGCTGGGGCATCTTCTCCAACAACCTGATCTCTTCAAAGACTTCTACTGGTCTTTGAATGAGTTCGACAGCTTCGATAGCGATCCGCCTGGACAGGACCGGAAGAACGACCTCGGCACAACGCGCGCCGAACGCCAACCGGGGCCCGCGCGCAATCCGCCGGGGGCGGCGGGGAGGGGTGGGGACATGATCCAGATTTTGGCCGATCGTGTTCCAAAATGGAGCTCGCCCTCAAGGTGGAGCTTGAGCCAGTCCGAACGCGTCAGGCGTGCTAAACGTCACAACGCGAGTCGGTTGCGTCGCATCGCTCTACGCGCTGGAGCGGCGGCCGCGTGGAACGCTTGTTGCGATATCTCGGGCCTTGTCGTGCGACTGCTGCTGTTCTTAACAACGCCAAACACGATCTGAAGCGAGCACCAGAGATGACACGAAAGCATATGCGGTCCCTCGAGAAAGTGAACAAGGAACTGTGGCTCATTCTTTCGATGTTCATCATCGCGATGCTCCTGAACTTCATCGTGGACGCGCAGCGGATGATGCTCAGCTTCTACACCCTTCCCACGCTCGGTTCCGCGTATCTTTACGGCCGGCGGCACGCGACGTTCACCGCGTTCGGCAGCGTCCTCCTCGTGGTGCTGCTCACCCTCTCGCCCTCGACTCTGGGACGAGCCGCTGGTGAGTCCATCACGCTCGGCACATGGCTCGATTTGAGTGCCTGGGGCGGCATCCTCATCGTGACCGGATACCTGATGGGTTCGCTCTACGAGCACAAGAATATGCAGCTCGGAGAACTTCGCGAGACCTACAACGGCGTCCTGACCCTGCTCCAGCATTTCATCTCGAAGGACGAATACACCGAGCACCATTCCTACCGCGTGTCGGTCTATGCGTCGCGCATCGCCGGTCACCTGAGGCTCAGCGCCGACCGCATCGAGGACGTCCGTGCGGCAGGCCTGCTCCACGACATCGGAAAACTCGATATCAGCCGGGATCTCCTCTACAAGGCGGCGCAGTTCACGCCCGAGGAGTATCACGAGATGCAGACGCACGTGGACAAGGGCGTCGCGATGCTCGAAACCGTCGGGGGGTCGCTGCGTCGCGTGATCCCGATCGTGCTCTCGCACCACGACAAGTTCGACGGATCGGGCTATCACACGACTCGAGGCGGGGAGATTCCGCTCGAGGCTCGCATCATCTCGGTCGCCGACGTGTACGATTCGTTGACCAGCGACCGTCCCTATCGCAAGGCGATGTCGCCGTTCGAAGCCAAGGACATTCTCCTGAAGGGCCGCGGCACGGACTTCGATCCCGACGTCGTCGACGCGTTTCTCGAAGCGTTCCGATTCGGTGAAATGGACGCCAGGTCGCTGGCGGTCGCCTGAGAACCGAAACAACAACAGCGGCGCTGGCACATGGGCGAAATAGGCGGGTCGATCTGCGACTCGTTATCCAGACAGCCGAGCGTGAGGTTGAGACTCGGCACATCAGTTAGTTTGGAGGCCATTATCGACACGCCCAGCCAGGAACCCGCCGCACCAGGGCATCTTCCAGCCGCCCGACATGCAGCGGTGAGATTAGCAGCGAAATGGAAAGCGTTGCTGTTCATGGTGAGCGTGCTGTTGCTGTTCCCCCGGGCATTGCTCCCGGCGAACTGGCTGTCGGCGCGGGGACTGCTACCGGGACAGGCCGCCTGGACCGCGGCGATGCACTGGGGCATCTTTTTGGCCGTGCTGTTGCCCACGACGGTGGCCGCGTGGTGCGAGGGGCGGCCGGTGGGGAGCTTCGGCTTGCCGTGGCGAGCGAGACGCGGACGGCTGCTGGCCGAGGGCGTCGCCTGGGGTGTCGGTGCCGCGGGTCTTCTCGCAGGACTCCTCCACGTCACTGGCATCGTGCGAGGCCACGGCGTGACTCCTGGCGCGTGGGAGGCCATCCGCTCGGGCGCAACGTGGGCGCTGGCCGTTCTCGGGTGGGCGCTGTTCGAACACTCCCTCAAGCGCGGATACCTGCAGTCCACACTGGGTCGCGCGCTCGGCTTCTGGCAAGCGGCGTGGCTGCTCTCCGTCCTCTTCGCGCTCGAGAGGCTGCTGAGGTATCGCAACCCGCTGGCGGTGACGGCCTTTCTGGTGGTTGGCCTGCTGGCCTGCCTGACGCTGCGACGCACCGGCGACCTGTGGTTCGCCGTCGGCCTTCAGTCGGGCCTGGACTGGAGCATGGTGTTCCTCTTTGGGATGGGCCTTCCGTTCACGTCCCTCCAGCCACCTGGAGCTCTTGTGCGGGTGGACATGCGGGGACTGGCATGGCTCTCGGGCGGTGAGGGCGGGGTCTACGCGAGCGCGTTCTTCCTCGGCCTCCTCGTGATTCTCACATGGGGAGTGCACCGTCGGTTCCCGTCCCCGAACTCCACGTGACTCCCCTCGTCTCAGAAGGGCCTGTCGGAACGTAGACGAATCGCTTTTCTGCGTGTGCCTTGCAGCGCTCCGACGCAGAAACCGGGCCGCGTCATCGCTCAGGGGAAGCCGTTGCCCCTGCGCAGCGCCGTACGCACGTGCAACACTCTCGACTTCGCGCCCTTCAGCCCGGGCGAAATCGGCCTGTTTTGTGCGGCCGTCACACTGGCGGTGACACTGGATCTCAAAACAGTCACGCCGTGCTGGCAGCGTCGGCGAAATCACGACCAACACCTGCCGCGCTAAGTTGCCGACACGGCGAGGGATACGCCCCGCGGCGAACGCATCGCGGATCGGCGACATTATGAACGAGACTGGTTGTGGATCGGCACAAACGGCCGGTCGAATCGCTCGAGGATTCAACCGGCCGCCAGGGGTTTATCGCCCGCCCCCAAGAATCTACTTGCAGGCGCCGTGGCCTGTCGCGCTCCACGAGCCGGTGAAATTCGAACCGCCCCCGCCGCGCGGACCCTGGATCAGCGACTTCTGAATCTGCGTGTTGTTCGGCGTGTCGGCGTGCTCGCCGTTGCCGTGATACGCCTGGATCATCGCCTGATTCCAATCGGCCGGCCAGTAGGTATAGACGGCGGCGCTCCATTGCCACGAGAACGACAGGCCGGTGTCGTCGGTCTGCGTCGTGAATCGAATCGTCGCCTGCCCACCGCCGGCGATCGCCGGGTCGACCGGAATTGCGGCGCCCACGAAGAAGTTCTCGTCGCTGATGACGTTGGGGTTGATGGTCGTCGTCCACCGTGCCGACGACGTACCGGGCGTTCCCGAGAATGTCGTGGTACTCGTGGCGGGTGCGTTGGGGTCGAAGTTCACGACGCCATCCGGCATCGGGTACGAAGTGCCGTTCAGCACGAACGACACGCCGGTGAACTGCACGGTGGCGCTCGTGGTGGTCGGGACGCCAGTAGGTTTGAACTGCGCGTGCACCCAGGCCACCGGTGCGTTACCGAACGGGAGGTTGAACTTGTTCCAGGAAGTCGGACTGATGACCTCGCTCGCCGCCGGAATCGTGCAGGCCAGCGGAGTCGCCTGAGTGAAGAACCCGAAGTCGGTGGCGGTGGCGTTCACGATCATCGTCGCGACACTGAATAAGCCGTTTTGGACGCCGTCGCTATCGAACGTGTCGTCCCCAACGTCGGAAGGAGACGTCTCGTACCCTGTCGGGATTAGCGCGGAGATCCTGACTGGTGTTCCGCCTGTGACGAACACAGAATACGCGCCGTCCATATCTGTAAACGTCTCTCCGACGAGGGTCGGGTTCGCCGGGTTGGTGATGTCGTACACGAACACCTGCACGTTCTGGAGGCCGCCCTCGCCGAGATCCTGGATGCCGTTGTGATTCGCGTCGTTGAAGGCGATGCCGCAGACGCCACCCGACGGGCAAAGGGTCTGCGCAGACGCTGGGGTCGCAGCCACTGACGCCAGCGGGAGGAGGAACGCTGCGAGCGCCGCGCCCCTGATGTGTTTCAGCGGTCCATCGAGTAACAGCTGCGTCTGGTGGCGGAGCTCGGTGCGGTTTCCTGACATGTTCGACTCCATTGGTTGAGGCATCTCGCGAACGAGCGTCGGGGGGTGAACGACATGAGCGATTTCACGTCGTTGAAGCGGGGCGCATCATCTCGGAGCACACCCGCTGCCACCAGCACCTCCCTAGAGCACATGGCATGCCACGGCGGCGCCAATAAGAGGCCTCGGTCCACCTATGAGTTACGAGCGCGAGAGAAATTGGCGAATGGTTTTGCGTGACAGAAGTGTCAGCGCTCATACGAGGGTGCGTTTCGCCATCACATGAATCGTCGATCCCGCGGTAACGGAAGCGACTCGCAAATCCTCGAAGCCCCTCAGCGTCTGATGACTCGCGGGTTCCGCGCCTTGCACGCGTTTCTCGCGATCCACGTCAGCAGTGCGAGCGCGTGCTCGAGCAGATAAAGGTTCCTGTCGGAGTTCATGGTCGCGACGGCGAAATCAATATGAATGTAGCCGAGCGGATAGGGCTTGAACGCCTGGCGTGGCCGCGCACCCTCCGCCTGTGGGAGACGGCTGATGTCGTGGCGCTCGAAGAGGCGATGCAGTGAGGACCGTGTCAGATGCGGGACCGTCGCCTGTAGGGCATACAGACAATCATCGAGCGGCAACAGCGTGTGCCGACGAAACGCGACGTCGTGGCGCTTCCGTGAAGTATTTGTCCCACAGCGTCTCCTTGGCGGGGAGGCTCATCGTCTCACCACCACACCGTGGGACTAAACATCCTAGTGCGCGCCGGTGTGCCGGAGCGCGTCGCGATGCAGCTCACCGGACACAAGACGCGCGCTGTTTTTAAACGCTACAACATCGTCAGTGCCGGCGATCTGCGCGACGCTGCGCAGCGACTCGACGTGTTCGTCTCCAGCGCGGCGTCGGCAGGCTGACGACCGAATCGACGGTCTATCGGCCCGGGTGCTTTTGCCGGTATTCGGCACTGTTGCGCAGCTCATTTTCGAGCTGCTGCTGAGACATCTGGTTGGCGAACACAGCATCCACCCAGCCAGAGCTGGCCGGATCCGGCTCGCGGCCAAGCACCTTCAGGTACGCGGATCGCACCGTCGCCTGCGCCTGCGCCCGCGCGTTCGCCGACCCGTTGTCTCGATACGATCCATTGTCGGGATTGTAGCGACCGTTGTCCCGCTGGTTCCCTCGGTCCCACTGGTGGTCGTGGGCCACATTCCCGCGAGGGCCTTCCCAATGGCCGGCAAAATACTGCCCGCCGGAATAGTACGGCGCGACCCAGTAGGCGCCTTCATACGCGGGCCGCGACCAGTAGCCATCGTGCCATCTATAGTGGCCACCCTCGAGCGACTGATAGCCCTCGATCCACACGTAGTCGGGACCAGGCTGCGGAGGCACACGGTACGCCCGCGGGGCGGGCGGTTCGCCGATGTGGACGCCAAAAGAAACCTGAGCGTGGGCCGTCGCGATCGGAGCGAGCAGCACAGTGGCAAGCGCCAATGTCTTGAGGAGCGTTTTCATAAGCAAACACGAGAGCAAGCGATATGCCAGTTACTGTGCCCTACAGCAGAGGCATGGCATGCCATCGGCGTGCAGCGCCTGTTCCGGCGCAGATGCGCGGCATCGCCCCGATTGCGTTCGTCACCGCAGGTGGACCGGCTTCAACAAGGCGTGGCGCAAGGCGCGGGTTGCTGCCGCACTGCCCTGGTCGGATCCCGCACGACTTTCCGTCGCACCGCGGTCCGCAATCTGGTGCGGGCTGGGGTGCCTGAGTGCGTCGCATATTCGCGTTCCGTTAGGTCGGCCTACCGACGTATGCTGCGGCACATGAGCACCAGGAACACCGTCGCCTCAACCGGCATCAGCTTCGGCAGTGCGCTGGCCATCACGATCTCGTGGTCGAAGTGGCACTCGATCCTCTGGGCCGTGATCCATGGGATCTTCGGCTGGTTCTACGTGGTGTATTTCTGGTGGTCTCGAGCAGCGAGGTGAACGGGCATCACAGATCACGTCTGGTCGATTGGCGCTGGAGGGCCGCTGAGGGACGGGGATCCGCACTCCGCTGCGAGAAGGCCGGCCGCCAATGCGATCCCGAGGCGTCTCATGTCGAGGGCGGTGATTCTTGAAAACCACTGGTGCCAAGTGTCGTTGCCTTGAACGGACAATTAGAGATTTCGAAGCACGGCTAGCGGGCTGAGTCGCAGCACCCGTGACGCCGGGATTGCCGACGCCACGCCGGCGGTGGCGAGCAACAGCGCCACGGCGCCGCTGATCACCGGAAGGTCGATGCCGGAAATCTCCGGCATGAGCGACGCCAGCAGCCGGCCAACCGCCACGGCCAGAATCACACCGAGCACAGCCCCACGCAGGACGGGACGCAGTTGATCCTGAACGGCAGTCCTCCACAGCTCGCGGCTCTCGCATCCCAGCGCGAGGCGCACACCGAATTCGGGCATGCGCTCGGCGATCGTGCGCGCAGTCACGCCCGCAATGCCGATTGCGCCGAGCAGAAGCCCCACGAACGCCAGCCCCAGCATCAGCGTCGTCCTGAACTTCTGCGGCGCCAGCGAGTCGGATAGGAATGTGTCGATCGACTGAATACGGTCTAGTGCGAGCAGCGGATCGACGCTCGCGACCGCGGCACGCAGCGGCGGCGCGAGCGCGACGGGATCGCCGTTCGCGCGAAGCACGATGGCCATAGGAAACGCGACGTTCGCCGTCTGCGACCACGCCGCGTACAGCGTCGGCTCAGGCGGCTGCAGCAGGTCCACGTCGCGGACGTCGTCGACAATTCCAATAACGGTCATCAGCGCGCCATTCGACGTGCCGCGCCGTAGTCGGCGGCCGATCGGATCGACGCCGGGCCAGTAGCGATCCGCGAACGAGCGGCTGACGACGGCGACGAGCGGCGTCGACAGCGAGTCCGAGGCCGCAAACACGCGGCCCTTCAGCATTGCGATCTGCATCGTCGCGAAGTATGTGTCGCTGACGCGCCGGAACTGGACTGTGTAACCCGAGCCGTCGGGTGTCGGCGCGTTCTCGATTTCCGCTGAGGTCTGATACGAGAAGCCCGGCAGAAATCGATTCATGGTTGCGCCCGCCCGCGCGACGCCCGGAATCGCCGCGGTCCGCTCGAAGATGCGCTGCATGACGGCGATGCGCTCGGGTCCGTTGGCGTAGCGTGATGGCGGCAGCTGGAGCTGCGCCGTCAATACGCCAGCCGGGTTGTAGCCGAGTGCGAGCCCCCCGCTTCGCGCGAATGCGCGCGCGAGCAGGCCGCCCGAGACGAGCAGCGCCAGGCACAAGGCGGTCTGGGCGACGAGCAGTGTCGTTCGCCACCGGCGGCGTTCGCGCGGACCGCTGGATCGCAGCGTGGCGCTGTTCAGTGCCGGCGCCGTGCCCGACGCATTCAGCGCCGGCAGCAGGCCGGCGGCGACCGACGACACGATCGTGCATCCCATCGCATACATCGCGACGCGCCAGTCCATCGTGACCGCGCCGAGCACGTTCGTGGTCGCGGGGGAGATCGCGAGCAGCGCCGGCAGGAGCCAGAGTCCGAGGATGAGCGCGAGCGCACCTCCGATCGCATTGACAATCGTGGTCTCGACCAGAATCAACCGCGCCAGTGCCGACGGCGACGCACCGATCGCGCGTCGCAATGCGAGCTCGCCGCTGCGCGACGTCACATGCGCGAGCGTCAGGCTCGCGATGTTCGACGAAGCGATCAGAAGGAGCACGAGCATCGCACCAAACAGCACGCCGAGCGGCGCCCGGAATGAGCCGTACTGCCAGTCCCGATATGTGAGCAGTCCGCCGGTCCAACCCTGATGTGTCACCGGCAGCTCGCGCGCCAGATCGGTGAAGACAGCGCGCACCTCGGCGTCGGCCTGCGCGAACGTCAAGCCGTCGGCGAGCTGCGCGATGGCCACGAGGTACGTGCGCGCCTCGTTGACCGGCGCGGATGTCGTGATACCAAGCGGCGTCCAGAGCTCGGCCTTAAGGAACGTTGGCGGAAACGAGCGCGGCATGACGCCGATGATCGTGTAGGGCACGCCATCGAGCTGCACCACGCGTCCGACGATGTCGGCGGCGCCGCCGAAGCGGCGCTGCCATGCGCCGTGGCTGAGGACGATCAACGGTTCATGGCGACTCTCCTCGTCTTCGGTGAATGTGCGACCGAGCTCCGGCGGCTCGATGGCCATTCGCAGCAGCTCCGCGCTGACCGGCTCTGTGCTGACGACGACCGGATCCGCGTCTGTGCCGAGCACGCGATCCGCGGTCGTGAATGCCGCAATATGCGTGAGCGTTCGGCTGCGCTCGCGGAGGCGGACAAGATCGATCGCGTGCAGCGGGTTGCGATAGACCGGATCGGTGAGACCCGGCGGCATCAGATAGAAGCTGACTGTACGATCGCCGGGCTTCAGCGGAATCGCACGGAACAGGGTCGCGTTGATCGCTGCAAACAGGGTTGCGTTGGCGCCAACCACCAGCGCCAGGGTGCCGACGCAGGCGAGCGTGAAGGCCGGCCGGCGGATTAGTCCGCGGAACGCCTGGCGCAGCTCGGACAGGATCTGATACATCAACGACGAGGCTCAGCAAGAATCGAGCTAGCTGAAGCCGCGCCAAACGGCGGAAGGTCCGTCCCGGCGGGTCCCGTTCTGTCCCGTGTCGACCCGATCATTACACCGGCGGTTACACACGCCCCTCACGTCTCTCACGGTCTTTGACCCCGTACTAGGGTATGGGATCTACGATGTACGCGATGCGAATCGGCGAGCTGGCCGGGCGGGCGGGCGTCAACGTCCAGACGATTCTCTACTATGAGCGTCGGCGTCTGTTGCCGCCCGCTCCACGAACATCGAGCGGTTATCGCTCCTACAGCGATACGGATCTCGCGCAGCTGCAATTCATCAGGCAGACGAAGCAACTCGGTTTCACGCTGAAAGAGATCGCTGCGCTGCTGCCCATTCACGGATCGCCGCGCCATCCGAAGGGATTGGTGCACCGGACTCCCAGTGATGACATGGCGCTCTTCCGCATGGTCACTGAACGGTTGTCGCATATCGAAGCGCAGATCGCCACGCTGCAGCGCATTCGCGAGGCGTTGCGCGCCGCGATTGATCAGAGTCAGTCGCGTCTGACCGTCTGTCCAGCCAGCGGACAAACACCGCGCCACAGAAAGGCTTGACTCCGTACTGTGGTCCGAAGCCGACCATCTTCGAAGCCGGCAAACGGAGGTGGTGATGACCCGTTCGATTTCCGCAATCCTCGTGATCGGGCTGACGATCGCGCTCTCGGGACAGATGACGAACTTCTCGGGCACATGGGCGCTCAATCCCTCGCGCAGCACGAACCTTGGCGTGATGGCGGCGATGGAGGACATCGTCACCATCGGGCAGACGCCCACGCGACTCACCCTCACCGATCGCGCGCGCATGCAAGGGCAAGAGTCGACGCGTGAGCTTCACTACGACCTGACAGGCCAACCGGTGACGAACCCCGGCCCTATGGGTGACCAGAATGAGACTATTGCGAAATGGGCGGCGAACAAACTCGTCGTCACATGGACGAGCGAGGGTGCCGTTGCGGGCACCAAAGTCGTCCGCACCGAAACCCGTTCGCTCTCGGCCGACGGGAAGACGATGACCGTCGAGTCCGTCCGCGCCACGAATGCGCCAATCGTGATGGTCTTCGATAAGCGCTGACCCAATGACACGTCTCGCGACAGTGGTGTGCATTACGCTCGCGATCGCCGGCGCCGCTTACTGGGGGCGCGACCGTCTGGCGGTGCGCGCGACGCCGCCCGAGTCACCGCGGTTCGCCGTCGCGGACACACGCACGATGTCGGCGTCGGTCATCGCAACCGGCATCGTCCGCCTGCGGGTGGGCGCCGAGGTGCGCGTGGGCTCACAAGTGTCGGGCATCGTCCAGAGACTGAACGTGACCGTGGGGTCGCGCATTCGGCAGGGGGACGTCATCGCAGAGATCGATTCACGTGCGCTGGAAGCCCAGCTGGCGCAGGCACGCGCCCAAGTAGCGGTGGCCGCGGAGGACGTGAAGCAGACCGAAGTGCAACTGGCGCGAGCTCGACAGCTCGGCGAGCGACAACTTGTGCCACGGCAGCAGGTCGAAGATCTGGCGTTGGCGGTAGATAGCGCGAAGGCCAAGCTCACCAAAGCCGAACGCGATGCGGACGCGGTCTCGACCACATTGTCGTACGCGGTGATTCGGGCGCCCATCTCGGGCACCGTGGCGTCGGTCGCCACGCAGGAAGGTGAGACGGTCGCGGCCGCGTTCGCCGCGCCGACCTTCGTGACCATCATTGGCGATCATGCGCTACAGCTGATTGCGATGGTCGACGAAACGGACATCGGTGCCGTAACGCCTCGCAACCTGGCGACATTCAACGTCGAAGCGTACACAGGACGCGACTTCACCGGCCATGTGGAACGCGTCGCGCCGAAAGCGACGATTGTGTCCGGCGTCGTGAACTACGAAGTGATGATCGCCATCGACTCGCCAGCTGACGCCTTGAAGCCCGATATGACGGCGAACGTTTCGATCCGTACCGCCGAGCGCGAGGCGCTCGTAATTCCGAACGTGGCCGTCCAGCGCGAAGGCGGCGAACGCTTCGTTTTCATCGACGACCATGGCACGCGCGTAAAGCGATCCGTTACCGTCGGCCCCCGTAACGGCATTGTGATCGAGGTGACGAAAGGCCTTAATGCGGGCGATCGAGTGTTGCTCAGCGGCGTGGCCAATGTGACGTCCCAGGAGGCCTCTCGATGATCGATGTCCACGGTCTCTCGAAGATCTACCGACGTGGGGACGGCACGCCGGTGCACGCGCTGCACGATGTCTCTTTCACGATCCGGCAGGGTGAGTTCGTGACTGTGAGGGGCGCATCCGGCTCAGGCAAGTCGTCCTTGCTGAACATCCTTGGCTGTCTGGATACGCCAACCGCCGGTACCTACACGCTCGGCGACGATGATGTCTCGCATTACACCGACGTGCAGCGCTCGCGTGTACGCTGCCGTCGCATCGGGTTCGTTTTTCAATCGTTTAACTTGCTGCCACGCACGACCGCGCTCGAAAACGTGGAAATCCCGATGGTGTACAGTCGCGGGCCGGTCGATCGGATGAAAGCGCGGGACGCGCTACGTCGCGTTGGACTGGGCGAGCGCGCCGATCACTACGCAACCGAACTGTCCGGCGGCGAGCAGCAGCGCGTGGCGATCGCGCGCGCTCTCATCAATGATCCCCCCTTACTGCTCGCGGACGAGCCAACCGGCAATCTCGACTCGGCTGTGGGAGATTCGATCATGCAGCTGCTGTTCGATCTCCATCATGAAGGCCGTACAATCGTGCTTGTCACACACGATGACCACGTCGCGTCATTCGCCGAGCGCGAACTGGTGCTGCGCGACGGTGTGCTGGCGTCGGATCGCCTTCTCACAGGAGCCACGCCATGAACCTCTATCGCGCTCTGCAACTC
Source organism: Vicinamibacterales bacterium (assembly GCA_036497895.1). Taxonomy (GTDB): domain Bacteria; phylum Acidobacteriota; class Vicinamibacteria; order Vicinamibacterales; family CAVVIG01; genus CAVQFC01. The sequence continues at coordinate 18,275 of DASXIR010000210.1, forward strand.
GCCGGGCGCGCGCTGGCTCGGAACCGCCAGCGTACCTTGTTCATGATGCTGGGCGTGACGGTGGGCGTGGCGTCATTGACCGCGCTGGCCTCAGTCGGCGAAAGCACCAAACAGGAGACCATGCGCCGTTTCAAGCGGATGGTCGGCACGTTCGATACCGTCATCGTGCGTCCTGGCGCCGGCCGCACTCGGGGCATGCCGTCGCTGACCACCGTTGAACCCACCCTGAAGTTCGAGGATGCCAGCGCCATCGAGTTCGAGGTGCCGAACGTAAAACGCGTGGCCGAAGTGCAGAACGCATTCGACATCGATGTGAAGTATCGGGACAAGACCGTAAGCCCGGCCGTGTTCGGCGTGTCGTCGAACTGGACGGAGCTGCGCGACGACGAGGTTGTGGACGGTCGAGGCATCACCGACGACGATTTGCGTGCGCTGCGGCGGGTCGCTGTCCTGGGCACAGACGTAAAGGCGGCGCTGTTCCCGGGCGAAAGTCCGATCGGCAAGACCCTTCGCATCGCGGACGTGCCGTTCGAGATCGTCGGAACCCTCGCGTCCCGCGGCGCCGGGCCGGGCGGCGGCAGTCTGGACGACTTGCTCCTGATTCCGGTGACGACCGCGTCGAAGCGGTTGTTCAATCGCGATTTTCTCACGATGGTGATCGCGCAACTGACGGACCCGGAGAAGGGTGACGACGCGGTGAACGCGATCTCGGCGCTGTTACGCGATCGGCACCGGCTGGCACCTTCGGCCCAGGACGACTTCACGATCACCAATCCGCGCGCGGCGATGGCGCGCGTCACCGAGGTGGGTTCGACGCTCGCGAGGGTGCTGACCGGGATTGGCATTCTCGCCACGTTGATCGGCGGCGTGGTCATCATGAGCCTGATGCTGATCGCTGTGTCGGAACGGCGAAAGGAGATCGGCGTGCGTCGATCGGTTGGCGCCAGTCGACGCGACGTGACGATGCAGTTTCTTATCGAGGCGGCGAGCGTCTCAGCCCTGGGTGGGATGCTCGGCATTGCGCTTGGCGTCGGCATTACGACCATGGCGACCACGATCGAGAACCTGCCGACCGCTCTGGTCTGGACCACGATCGGGGGAGCGTTGGTGCTGTCGGTGACGGTGGGCGTTGTGTTCGGCCTCCATCCAGCCTGGAAAGCGGCCAATGTCGATCCGGTCGCGGCGCTGCGAGCCTGATCCGTTGCGGATCTATCTTTATCTGACTCGCGGCTCGTTTCGCCAGCTCTGGCGCTATCGGTTGCGCTCGCTGCTCACCGTCTGCTGTGCGGCGCTTGGCGTGGCTGGCGTCATCGTCTCGGTGAACTTCGCCGTCGGGGGACGGCAGCAGGTACTCGATCAAATCCGTCGCATGGGGACCAACATCGTGATCGTCACCGCCCAGCCGGACCGAGCGCGGGCGGGGCGAGCGCGCACGGGCACGATCGTGACGACCCTCCGCGAAACGGATTACGCGGCGGTGCGCCGCGAGGTCCCGTTAGCCGTGCGGTCGTCGGCGATGGTCTCGACGGCGCTGCGGTTGAAGGCCGGCGATTTTTCGAAGGTGTCACCGGTCGTCGGCTGCGAGCCAGCGTACTTCACGATTAAATCATGGTCCCTGGCGCAGGGCGCGGTATTTGACACGGTCGATCTTCGGCGATCGGCACGGGTGGCATTGGTCGGGCGCACCGTCGCCACTGATTTGTACGGCGACGAATCACCAGTGGGGCAGCGTCTCTTTATCAACCGCGTGCCATTTGAGGTGCTCGGGGTGTTGACCGAACGCGGGCAAGGTCTCGAGGTCGCGAACGAAGACCAGCAAGTGTACGTGCCGCTGACGACGGCAATGCGTCGGCTGATGAATATCGACTACTACAGCAGCATCGCGTTTGAGATGGGGGATTGGAACGCGATGGACCGCGGGGCGACTGCGATCACTGAAGTGTTGCGGAGTCGGCACCGAGTGTCATCGGCGCGTGCGGAAGATTTCCAAGTCCAGAACCAAAAGGAGCTCGTAGACACACAGCTCGCCTCGTCGGCTCGGTTGGCGTTCCTCGTCCGATGGATCGGGTGGAGCGGTCTGCTCGTCTCGGGACTGGGCGTGCTAGCGATGGCATGGATAGGGGTGCGCGATCGAACGACAGAAATTGGCACCCGTCGCGCACTCGGGGCTATGGCGGCAGACGTGTTTTTTCAGTTCTCATTCGAAGCATCGCTGTTGGCGCTGACGGGCTCGACCGTCGGTGTGGTCCTCGGGTGGTTTGGGACCGGTATCGCCGCTAGTCGTGGCCAGCTGCCGTTTGTGTTCGACGGCTCTAGCGCCGCCCTCGCATTTGGATCGGCGGTAGCGCTAAACCTCGCCTTCTCGAGCTGGCCAGCGCGCCGCGCGAGCCAACTCGATCCGATTGGGGCTCTCAAACACGAATAGCGCGCCTGCCGTGCGGCGTTCAATCGCGTGCGGGCGCGATCATGTCCACCCAGCGGGGATGGCGGTGATTTGATGCGCGCTTGGCTCGCCGATCGATGGAGCTCGTGCACGAGGCCAGCCATCAGGCCCGCGTGTGCCGGAGGTCCGTGCGCGGTTTTCGCGGACGCCGGTCAGGCTCAGCCGTCGCCACAGGGCCCAGATGCGCGTCGATCTGCTGCTTGAGCATCGCGACGACCTCATCGTGGGTCTCGTGGCTCGCGTGGACGCCGGTTCGCCAGACGTTGCCGTCGTCCTGACGCGTGATCGTGGAGACAATCAGCTCGTGGTCGACGGCGAAGCATTCGTCCATCGTGAAGGCCGGACTGAGTGCAATCACGTAGCCGCGATGGATGGCGAACGCCACGAGCCGAGTGTACCAACCGGATATGACGACGACTTCACGGAACCGAGTCGTGAGCCGGCTCCGATTGAGAGCGCTCAAGGGCGATACATATGAGCATCGACGCGACGTCGCCTTATCTCATCTGTTATATGCTCCACGCTCATCGGAGGCGTGGGATGAAGCGCGTCCGACCCGTCGCGTACACGGGTCACCGACTACACGTGAGCAC
>DASXIR010000211.1:0-10736 GCA_036497895.1 Vicinamibacterales bacterium
CCGCTCTCGACATGGTTGGCTTTCAGATAGCTGTCGTAGATGCGCCAGCCGACCGTTGCCACCTGGGGGTTAATCTGCTGCTGCCGGCGCGCGATCGCCATCAGGTCGGCGCGGGGACCGGGCCCCAGCTGCGCCGCGATCGGCGACCGCTCCCGACCACGCACGGTTGCTCCCAACTCTGCATACAGCGCGAGCGATCCGCTGTACTGATGGGAGGCGGCGCCGCCCAGGCAGGTCAGCCAGCCGACGAAATTGGCCTCGCCTTCATCGGCAATGCCGGCCAGGTGACTCCATTCGTGCGCGATGACGAACGGACGTTCCGGCGGCAACAAGTCGGACACGATCAGCGTTTCGAGAAAAAACGGGTCGGTCATGCCGTCAATTCCAGCGCGTCGGAAGTACGGGTCGAGCAACGTGTGCTTTGGCCTTCCCGGCAGGAACACGGTCGGGCGTCCGAGCGCCTGCAGGGTCCGTCTAAACGCCGCCGCCAGCAACGGATCGACGGCAGAATCCGGAGTCGGTTGATCCACGACATGTGCGTCCGGATACAGCTGGTTCAATCGCGCCACTGTCGCCGTCGCGAGTCCGCGCGCAGCTTCGGGTGTGACGGCGCCCGCATCGAACTGCACTGTGTCGATCAGCGGTACGCGGCGATAGTTCAGTCCCCAGGAAACGAGAAACCAGACGTAGAGCACCGCCCCAAAGAAAACGGTCCGAACGAGGATCCGGGTCAGCCGAGATCGAGTGAAACCACCTGCCAGATCGCGCGCGGCGGCCGCGATCCAGATCACGGTGACGCCGAGCAGCGCCCAATCGAGCAGCGCGATCGAGGTGACATTGGAAAGGCGTGTCACATGCGGTTGCCACGCCGGATAGAGCGACGACGAGTACAGTGATTCGATCGTGCGCGCAGGAAAAGGCAGGAGCGACGCGCCCGCCGCGATAGCGACTGCCAGGAGCATCAGGAGACCGAGTCGATTTCGCATTGTCGGTAGTGCGTGACCGAGTAAGTTAAGATCAGGCGGCGAAGTGCCAGTATTTCAACAAGTTACAATAGGTTAGCTGGTCCGCTCCTGGCTAACGGTTGAAATCCCGGACTCATGCGTGTATCAATTTACATCTCTAAAGAGCCGTATGCGCTGTTACAGTTGCCCAGTGTCATATATAGTCATATAAAATAGACTCATTGAAAGCTCGGCATTGAGCCGATACATCAAGGTAGAAAGAACTATGCACCGCATCGTTTTGGCCGTCGCCGTCGGCGTGCTGCTCGGAACATTCCCGGCCGCACAGACCACCAACGTCTCGGGCGTGCGTGTCCTGAGCGGGACTCGGCCGAACGTGCTCGGTGTGATCCAGGGCAACGCGCTGAACTCGACCAACGGACCACTTGCGGACGCCATTCTGCGTCTGCGTGATGCGCGCACCGGTCGGATTATCGGTACGCAGATCAGCGATCGCGGCGGGCTCTTCACCTTCAAGGGCGTCGCGCCCGGCAGCTATGTCGTGGAGATCGTCACTCCCGCCCAGAAGACTCTCGCGGCGAGTGAAATGTTGAATGTCAACGGCGGCGAGCGCCTCTCGGCGTTGGTGCGCCTGCCGCTGCGCGTTCCGGCGGCGTCTGGCGTGCTCGGGCACACCGCGCCGTCGCTGCTGGCTGTGGCCGCCGCCGCCGGCGCCGCTCAGATTCTCGCGGTCGCCGCGACGACGTCCGTCACGCCCTGACCTCACCGAAGCGACACGCGAGTGGCCACGAACAAGATCACACCGTCTCCGACCGCCAGATCGGAGTCGCGCGCCAGGACTCCAGGTGGAGCGGCGCCGACCGGCCCGGGCGGAGCCTTCGAGGTGGACGGCGAAGTTCACCTGCTCGATCGGCTCGCGATCGTCTATCGCTATCGTGCGATCGCGATCGCAGTGTTCATCCTGACGACGCTGGCGATCGTGATCCAGAGCTACGGCACGATTCCGACTTACGTCGCTCAGGCGCGTCTGCTGATCGAGGACGAACGTTCGACGGCCGTGCCCGGGCTCAACCCGGACAACACCTACTACCAGGACCCCGAACCGTACTACCAGACCCAGTACAAGATTCTGAAGGGGCGCGAACTCGTCCGTAGAGTGGTCCACAAACTGAAGCTCGAGACCATCCCTGAATTCAACGGCACCGCGGCGAAACCCGACACGCCATTGACGCTGCTGACCGACCTGCAGCATCGAGTCACCGGACTGCTCAGGAAATCTCCGCCGCCACAGGCAGCGGAGCCGGCCCGGCCCGACGAAACCCCGGACGAAGCGGCGATGGTCAGCGCCTTCACGGCGAGGCTCGGCGTCGAGCCGGTGCGTGGCAGCCGGCTCGTGGACGTGACCTTCCAGTCAACCGATCCGGTATTCGCCGCGCTCGCCGCCAACGCGATTACACGCGAGTACGTCGATCAGAACCTGGACGTCAAGACCTCGGGGACGGCGAACATGCTCGACTGGCTGGACCGCGAGCTGTCCAACCAGCAGAAGAAAGTTCAGGAGAGCGAGGCGGCGCTGGCCGACTATCGCGATCGCAAGAACGCGATGTCGCTCGATGACAAGCAGAACATCATCGTGTCGCGCGTCAACAAGCTGTCCGACGACGTGGTGATCGCCAAGACCAAGAAGGCACGGGCACAGGTCGCCTGGGACCAGATTCGATCGGTGCCGCCTGCGGACCTCTCCGACGTCGCCGCCATCGCCCAGAATGTCGCGGTCGCCAATGCCAAAGCCAAGGTGCTCGACGCCCAGCGCGATCGCGCACGGCTGGCGGATCGCTACGGCGAGAAGCACCCGGAACTACTGAAGGCGGTCTCGGCGCTGGCCGAAGCACAGCGGCAGTACGACCTTGCCGTCACCCAGGCGGCGCAGTCGATTCGCAACGACTTCGACACGGCCGTGCTCGAGGAACAGACGTTCACCCAGAACCTCAACGCGGCCCGGGCCGACGCGCAGGATCTCAGCAAGAAGAGCGTCGACTACAACGTCATGGAGCGCGAGGCCAAGAGCAACCGGCAGGTCTACGAGTCGCTGCTGCAGAAGCGCGACGAGCTGCGCGTGTCGAGCAACAGCCGCGCCAACAACGTTCGGATTGTCGAAGCGGCGGAGGTGCCGAAAGGACCGATCTCCTCGGGCGGACGTCGCTCCTGGCCGGTGGCCATCGCCATCGGGCTGGTGCTGGCGCTGGCAGTGCCGTTCGGTCTGGACTACATCAACGACACCATCAAGACTCCCGAGGACATCACCCGGCGGATGAAGCTCGGCTTCCTCGGACTGATCCCGTCGGTCCGCGGCGACAAGCATCCGCTGCTCGCGTCATCGCACGTGCCCCATGACTTCAGCGAGTCCTTCCGGTCGCTGCGCACGGCGCTGATCTCGAAGTACGACGCGCCTGAAACGAAAATCCTGATCTTCACGAGCGCCCAGCCGCTCGAGGGCAAGACCACGACAGCGGTCAACACCGCGGTGGCGTTGGCGTACGGCGGCGCGCGCGTGCTGGTGATCGACGCCGACATGCGGCGGCCCGGTCTGCACCGGCCGCTGCGTCTCACCAACGAGCGCGGGCTGTCGCAGGTCCTGATTGGCCACGCGCGGGTGCGCGACGTGATTCAGCGAACGGTCGACCCGAACCTGCTCGCGATCACGGCCGGGCGCACGCCGCCGAACCCGTCCGAGTTGCTGGCGTCGGAACGGATGAAGACCCTGCTGACCAACCTCGCGCACGGTCCGTTCGACTGGATCATCATCGACACCCCGCCGGTGCTGGCGGTGACCGACGCCGTGGTGCTGGCGCCGCAGGTGACGGGCGTCACCTTCGTGGTCGGCGCCGAGATGACGCGACGGCGTCTGGCCGAGCGCGCCGTCGAAACTCTTCTGTCAACGCGGCCCAAACAGTTCGCGGTGGTCCTGAACAAGGTCGATTTCGCGCGAAACAAGTACTACTACTCGCGCTACTACGGACATCAGTACAAGAACTATTACGCCGAAGCATCGGTCTAGCAGCTCGCCGCACCGCGCTGCACTATGCCTCGCCGGGGCGGTGTCGTGGACGCTGTTCGCGCTGGCCGGCGCGTACTGGTGGACGCTGGTCCCCACCGCGCTCGCGATCGCCCTGGCCACCGCGCTCCTGCCGCCGCGAATCTTCACCGAACAGCGCCGATGGCTCGATGCCGGGCTGCTCTGCTGCGTCGCCTGCGGACTCCTGCAACTCGTGCCGCTGCCAATCGCCTGGCGCGCACTGCTCTCGCCTCACGCCGGCGACTTCGACCGCGCCATCCGGTTCGGTCAGGCGGCGGCGCCCCGGACGGCCCCGCTCTCGATCGCTCCCGCGGCGACACTGAAAGCGGTGGGCATGGCGGTCCTCACCGTCCTGACCTTCTGGTCGGCGCGAGAGACCGCCGGCCGCGGCGCGCTGCGAACGCTGTTACGACCGGTCGCCTGGAGCGGCCTGGCGGTGTCGGTCATCGCGATTTTCTTCCGCGCTGTGGGCGCCGGCCTGATTTACGGAATCGCGCCGGTCGCATCGAATGCGGTCCCCTACGGACCGTTCGTCAACCCAAACCACCTCGGCACCTGGCTGATTCTGGCGCTGCCACTGACCTGTGGCTACATCGTCGCGCGCGTCCGCCGGCAGGCGAACGGTCATTCGCTGGCCGCCAACGTCGACGCGCCGATGGTGTGGCTGCTCGGATCGGCCGGGGTCATGCTGATGGCGGCAATCATCTCGTTGTCGCGATCGACCGCGGTCGGCTTGGGTGCGGGCGCCGTGGTCGGCGTCGCGTGTGCGGTCCGGCGCACACCTCGCGCTGCCCGCTGGATCGCGGCGGCGGCTGTCTTCGCCGTGGCAATCGCGTTGTGGCTGCCGGCAACGATGCGCCTGGCGTCACGCTTCGAGAAACCGGAGTTCACGGAGACCTGGGCCCGGCCGCAAATCTGGCGCGAGACCGTGCCGATCGTCCGCGACTTTGCGCTCACCGGCACCGGCATCGGCGGTTACAGCACGGCGATGCTGGTCTACCAGAAGACCGATCGGACGTTGTTCTTCAACCAGGCACACAACCAATACCTGCAGTTCGCCACCGACGGCGGCCTGATGCTGCTCGTCCCGCTGATCTGGACGGCGTTCGCCTTCGGCCTCGGCGTCACGCTGCGGCTGACAAGCGATCTCTCGCCGATGTTCTGGATCCGCGCGGGAGCGGTGGCGGGGATTGTCGGCGCGCTGGTGCAGAGTCTCTGGGAAACCGGACTCCGCATGCCCGCCAACGCGGTGCTGTTCGCGCTCGTGTGCGCGATTGCGGTCGCCGACGAACACCGTTGATCGGTTTTGGTTCCTAGCTGCGCGCAGGCCAGAGGATACGGCGGGCGGGGGCGTGGCGAAGCAGCGCCTGGATGAGGGGCCGGTGGTGATTGAACGTCGCCGTGCGTTCGACGATCGGCATGACGCCGTCGGTCAGCGCCAGGTCGAACAACGCATCAATCTGACGATCGTTCATACGCTGCGCCAGATGGCGCAGCGCCCACTGCGCGTGGAACTCGCGGGCGAGGCGCCGGCGCCACTGCGTCTCGTAGGGCTTGAGGTCCGATGCCGACAGCTGGTTGGCGGCGAGCGCCCGAGTCGCCACGCGTGACGCAATGTCGGCGCTCAGCACGCTGTAGTAAATGCCGCCCCCCGTGGTCGGCTTGACCAGTCCCGCCGCGTCGCCGACCACCAGGAGTCGATCGCCGTAGGTCCGCTGGATCGAACGCAAAGGCAGGAATTTCAGGCGGGGACGCTCGGCGTCGGCGCTGATCGCCCACCGTGGTTTCAGGCGTGCGAGCATCGCTTCGTACCAATCCGGTACGGCGTGGGTCGCCATCACCCCGACCCTGACACGCAAGCCGTCGGGACGCTGGATCGGCACCGCCCACGCAAATCCACCAGGCGCAACCGCCCTTCCAAAATGCAGTTCGACATCTCCGACCGATTCCGCCGCCAGCTCGCGCTGCGCGGTGTGGAGATGCGCGCGGGGAAGCCCCAGCCCGACACGACGATGGAACACGTAGGACGCACCGGCGGCGAGCACCACCAGCCGGGCGCGCAGCTCGACGCCATGCGTGCTGGCGACCACACCGGTCGATGTCACCGACAGAGATTGGATGCGCGCGCCCAGCCGGATCTCGGCGCCTGCAGCGACCGCTTTCGCCGCCAGGCTGCGGTCGAAGGCGCCGCGGTCGATGACCACCGCCTCGAGTCGTGCGGGCGAATAGCGCACCTGGAGCCCGTTCGGTGAGATCAACCGTACCGTGGTGAGAGGATTGAGGATCGTATTGCGCGGCAGATCGAATTCGTCGAACGCGGCGGCGCTGAGCACGCCCGTGCAGTGCACCGGATTGCCAATCGTGTCGTGATCCTCGCAGACCACGACCGAAAATCCGGCTTCCGCGATTCGGCGCGCCGCAAACAACCCCGCCGGTCCGCCACCGATGATCAGCGCGTCGTAACTCATCCGCGCTGCATTATAACGACCCTTTCTTATGTTTCACTAACCCGTCACGATCACGTCGCTCCCATTCACCGCGCGCGCTGATCCAGAACGACTTCGCGATGAGCTTCAGATCCAGACAGAGGCCGGCGTTCTTGATGTACAGCCGATCGAGACGGAATTTGGCAGCGCGCGGCAGATCTCGAACCGCGTAGACCTGAGCGATACCGGTCAGGCCGGGCCGTACCAGATGACGCTGACGATAGCCCGGGATCTGCGCGAGATCGATGAGATGTCCATCAGCCGCCACTTCGATCTCGCCAGGACGCAGCGGCCGCGGTCCGACGAAGCTCATGTCGCCGACGAAGATATTCCAGAGCTGTGGCAGTTCGTCCATTGCGGTCTTGCGCAGCAGATGCCCCACTCGCGTGATGCGAGGATCCCCGGCAGTCGCCTGGACGGGTCCGCTGCGCGCCTCCGCATCGCGAACCATCGAGCGGAACTTGTACGCGAAGAACACGCGTCCGTTGAGGCCAACCCGCTGCTGACGAAAGAACACCGGACGGCCGTCCTCGAACAGAATCGCGACGGCGATCAGCGCCCAGACCGGCGATGACACGAGCAAGCCGACGCCGGCCAGCCAGACGTCGAACAACCGCTTGCTCACGCTGCGTCGTCCAGGGAGGCGACGCGCAGGAACAGATCGTGGTAGGCCTGCACGGCGGCTCGTCGATCGAACCGAAGGGCCAGCTCGCGCGCGTTGTCTCCCATTTGCCGCGCCCGCTTCGGATCGGCCGCCAGCTCGCGGACCGCGGCCGCCAGCGCATCGGCGTCACCCGGCGTCGCGGGCAGACCGCAGCGATATTCGACCGCCAGCCTCGCCACCTCACAGCTCGAGTCGACCGCCGCGACATACGGGCGTCCCGCGGCGAGGATGCCGTACAGCTTGCTCGGCACGATGTAGCCTTCGACACCGGGCTTGAGAGACACGAGAAACGCGTCGGCGGTCGCGAACGATTCGTGGAGAAGCTCCTTCGGCTGGTACGGAAAGAAGCGAACATTCGCGAGATCGCGTTCGAGGACGACACCCTCGAGGCGCTCGCGCAGCGCTCCGTCGCCGACGATGGCGATGACGATCCTGGCGTCGGAGCGAAGTCGGGTGGCGGCGTCGATGAGGACGCCGAGATTCTGGGACATGCCCACGTTGCCGGAATGCATCAGGACGAATTTATCGGCAAGCCCATGCGCGCGCGAGAAGGCGTTGTCTTTCTCACCGGGCCGGATCGCTTCGCAGTCCGCCCAGTTGTGGATTACCTGCACGCGCGCCGGATCGGCGCCTTTTTCATCCACCAGCCGGTCGCGCATGCGCTCGCCGATGGCGACGGTGGCGTGTGCTTCGCGCAGCAACATCCGATTGAGCTGATCGAGCGAGCGGCTGATCAGCGGGTGATCGAAATGGTCCAGCAGCTGCGCGACTTCCGGGAACACGTCCTCGCAAAGGAATACAAACCGGGCGCCGGTTCGTCGCGCAGCCGCGATCGCCAGCCGCCCGATAATCGGCGGGTCGGTCATCGCCACGACCACGTCGGGCCGTCCAATCTGAAGGCTGGCGACGGCCGCTGACAGCGCGTAGCTCGCGTAGTTCGTGACACGCCCGGCAAACCGTGCCGGCCGGAACGTGGTGCTGGCCGAGCGGAGAATCCGCACACCGTTGTGCGACTCGGAATGCACCGGCCGCAGACGGTGCCGATCGTTCCGTTCAGACGAGTGCAGGGCCGGTCCCGCCACCACCGTGACCCCCCACCCGAAGTGCGACACCAGATCTTCTGCGAGCTCCGTGAGCAGTTGACCGGTCGCAGCCTGATCGGGCCAGTACGAGCGGTTGAAAAAACAGATCTTCACGCGACGCCGCCGCCCGCGCCGCGTTTGACCAGCACATGGCCGCCCATCACCAGCACGTCCATGTTGGTACGCAGGAAACAATCGAGCGCTTCGGCCGGACGCAGGACGATCGGTTCGTTCTCGTTGAAGGATGTGTTCAAGAGCACTGGCACGCCGGTCAACGTCTCGAACTCGTGAATCAGCCGCCAGTAGATCGGGTTCGCATCGCGATCGACCGTGTGCAGGCGTCCGGAACCGTCGACATGGGTTACCGCCGGAATCACGGCACGTTTGTCCGGCCGCACCGCGACGACCTGCATCATGAACGGATCGGGCACTGCGTTGACGAAATAGTCGTCAATCGCTTCGACCAGCGTCGATGGTGCGAACGGCCGGAACTTCTCGCGCATCTTGATCTTGGTGTTGATGACGTCGCGCATGTCGGCGCGCCGCGGGTCCGCCAGAATGCTCCGGTTGCCGAGCGCACGCGCCCCCCATTCCATGCGGCCCTGGAACCAGCCGACGATCTGCCCGGCGGCCAGATATCGTGCCGTCAGGCGGCAGACCGCGTCAGCATCGGTCAGTACCTGATGGTGGCAGAGGCCGCCGGTGATGTCGCCTGCCCGCCGCGCGATCGTCTCCGCGATGGCACGGTCGTCGAACCACGGTCCCCAGTACCCATGCGTCATCACGAACCGCCGAGGCGCACTCGACAACGTGTGCCAGACGTGAAATGCGGCGCCGAGCGCGGTGCCGTTGTCGCCTGAGGCCGGCTGCAGGAAGATCTCCCGGAACGGCGTGCGCTCCCGGATCTTGCCGTTCGCGACGCTGTTCATCGCGCAGCCTCCCGCCAGGCACAGCCGCGGCGAGCCGGTCCTCTTGTGGGCGTCGTTGAGGACGTGAAACGCGGCCTCTTCGAACACCCCCTGGAGCGACGCGGCGATGTCCTCGTGCTCGCCGGTCAGCTGCTGATCGGCGGTGCGCGCGGGCCCGAGCAGCGTCTCCAGCCTCGGGGAGAAGACGCGCCCGATCGACGGTTCCCCTTCGTCCCAGGTCATGTCCACGCCTTCAGTGGCGTGCCGGAAGTACGACAGATCGAGCTCGAAGCCGCCGTTTGGCAGCAGCCGGATCAACTCGCGAATCGCGTTCGCCTGGCGCGGCTCGCCGTACGGCGCCAGCCCCATCACCTTGAATTCGTCGCCGTATTTCGGGAAACCGAGGTACTGGGTCACCGCCAGGTACAGCAGACCGAGCGAGTGCGGAAAATACACGCGATCGAGCATCCGCATCTTCGTACCGGTGCCGTGCGCAACCGAGGTGCTGACGAAATCGCCGAAGCCGTCGACAGCGCAGACGGCAGCTTCCTCGAACGGCGACACGAAGAAGCTGCTGGCCAGGTGGGACGGATGATGCTCGACCCAATGGAGACGTGAGCGAACGCGGGACTGATCGAGGCCGAGCGACTCGGCCAGCGTGTCGCCAATGCCGCTGATGCGTCGGAGGTTGCGGGCCCGATCGGTCACCATCGCCGCCTGCGGGCGGCGGCTCAGGACGAACAATGCCTTGCGGAGCCAGTTGGCGCGCGGATTTCTCGAGATGCCGAATCCGTCGATCTGATCCGGCGACACTTCAGCCATCGCCAGGCACGAACGGATTGCCTCGCGCGGAAACCCGGCCCAGTGCTTGACCCGATTGAACCGCTCTTCTTCAACCGCGGCGACCAGCACTCCGTCGCGAACGAGAGCGGCCGAGACATCGCCGTGATACGCGTTGACGCCGAGAGTAATCATGCGGTCATTGAACGAAGGAGGGCCGGGGCGACCGGCCGCGCACCCAGGCGTAGAGATCGAGCATCGAGGTCGTGACCGTCTGCCACGCAAAGCGTTCGCGCGCGAATTGACGGCCGCGTTCGCCCATCGCCCGCAGCGCCCCGGACGGCCGGCCGAGCGCGTCAGACAGCGTAGCAGCCAGCGGATCTACACCGACCGGAATCCACCAGCCGCACCGCTCGGCCTCGAGGCTGGCCCACGGCGACCCGTGCGTCGCGATCACCGGCACCGCGCGCACCAGCGCTTCGGGCACGACCAGACCGAAATTCTCCGACGGCGACGGCAAGACCAGCAGATCGGCGCCGGCAATCAACCGATCCCGCTCCGATCCTTCGACCGGCCCGGTGAAGCGCACTGAGTCGCCGAGCCCAAGTTCGCCGGCGAGCGATTTCAGCGTCGCCGCGTAGTGGGCGGCGTCGTATCCCGCGAGCACGAGCCGCCACGACGGAAACCGTTCGAACACGCGCGCCCAGGCGCGTAACAGCAGATCGACGCCTTTGGTCGGATGCAGACGTCCCAGGAACAGCACGGCGCGCGGCTG
>DASXIR010000212.1:0-5786 GCA_036497895.1 Vicinamibacterales bacterium
GCCTTAGCCGGTCATTCCGGTCCGCCTGAAGGCGGACACTGCCGACCCATGGCGTGGCCGGCTTTAGGCGGTCTTCGGTTCCGTCTGAAGGCGGACACTACCAACCAACCGGTGCGGACGCCGCCCGTCTAAGCAGCCGTGGCTTTCTGGCGCGACCTTCGTTACGCCGCGCGTTCGCTGCGGCGGGCTCCCGGCTTTACCACCATCACCGTCATCGTGCTCGCCGTCGGTATCGGCGCCAACAGCGCGATGTTCAGCCTGGTGGACGCGGCGCTGCTTCGACCGCTCCCGTTCCCCGGAGCCGATCGTCTCACCATGCTCTGGGAGCGATCGACGCGTTTCGGTCACAACCGGGTTGCGCCCCTCAACTTCCTGGACTGGAGCGAACAGCAACACACGTTCACGTCGGTCGCGGCGATCGCCGGCGGCGGGCGGACCCTGACCGGCAACGGCGGCGAAGCCATCCGCATTCCCGGCCAGGCAGTCACGTGGCAGTTCTTCGACGTGCTCGGCATCAAACCGGTCGCCGGAGCCATGTTCAATGCGAACGACGCCGCGCAGCGCCGCTATGCGGTCGTCATCAGCGAGCGCCTGTGGCGCGACCGCTTAAGCGGCGACCCCGCAGTGATCGGCCAATCGATCGCGCTCGATGCCACGCCGTACACCATCGTCGGCGTCGCTCCGGCCAGCTTTCAGATCCTGTACCCGAGCGACATGTGGACGCTGTTCGTGCCGAAGCGGAGCCCCGAGCAGCGTCAACAACACTACATGCAAGTGATAGGACGGTTGAAACCCGGCGCAACCATCGAGCAGGCACGCGCGGACATGGCCGGCATCGCCGATCACATCGGAGAAATAGCGCCTGATACCAACAAGGGCTGGGGCGTGACCATCGAGCCGCTTCGCGACGCCATCATCGACGCCGAGCTGAAGACGACATCGCTCGTCCTGGCGGGCGTGGTCGGATTCGTGCTGCTTATGGCGTGCGCGAACGTCGCCAATCTGCTACTGGCGCGCGGACTTGGCCGGTCGCGCGAAATCGCCGTCCGCACCGCGCTGGGCGGCAGCCGCGCGCGAATCGTGCAGCAGCTGCTCACCGAGAGCCTGCTGCTCGCGGCGATCGGCGGAATATGCGGCGTCGCATTGGCGTGGGCTGCGGTTCGATTCGCACCGGCAATCATCCCGGCGCGGACGCTGCCGGAAGCCGTCGTGCTTGCCTTCAACGCGCGCGTTGCGGCAATGGCGTTCGCGCTCTCGCTCGGGACGGCGCTGCTCTTCGGCCTCGTTCCTGCCTGGCAGGCATCGGCCGCCCCCCTGGCCGAGATGGCAAGCGCAGGCGGGCGAGGTTCGACGCGTCATGCAGGCGGACTTCGCGCGGCGCTGGTCGTGGCCGAGGTTGCCGCCGCGGTGCTGCTGCTTTCAGGCGCCGGGCTTCTGGTCCGCACACTGATCGCGATCAACCGTGTCGATCCGGGCTTCCGCGCTGAAAACCTCCTGACGCTGCAGCTCGGCCTGCCGCTGAACCAATATTCGACCGAGGAGACGCTGTCCACGTTCTATCGGTCGGCGGAGCGTGAACTGACGGCCATTCCAGGCGTGACCGCCGCCGCCATCAGCGTCACGATGCCGCTCGATGGCTGGGACATCGGCCAGGGCTTCACCATCGTCGGCGATCCGCCGATGGAGCGTTCGCGGATTCCTTCGGCGCACTATCAGATCGTCAGCCCGGACTTCTTCCACACGCTTGGCATCGACCTGCTGCGAGGCCGCGCGTTCACCGAACAAGACGACGAGCGGTCGGCTGCGGTGTGCATCGTCAGCGAGGAGTTCGTCCGGCGGTTCCTGGGCGGCCGCGATCCGATCGGGATGCGGCTTTCGGTCGGCATGATGGCGTATCCAGGTACGCCGTCGTTCGTGACGCGCGAAATCGTCGGCCTCAGCCGGCAGGTGATCGAACAGGCCGGTGAAAAAGAACTGCCGCCGCAGATCTACGTACCGATTCGCCAGAACCCGTGGTACACCGCGTCGATCGCGGTGCAGACGGCCGGCGATGCGATGTCATTCCTGCCGCAGGTGAAAGCGGCGATTGCGCGTGTCAACAGAGACTTGCCGTTGACGCGCGTCCGCACGATGGAGGAGGTCGCTGCCGAAGCGACGTCGCAGCCGCGGTTCCGCGCCCAACTGGTCGGCCTGTTCGCGATGCTGGCGTTGTTACTGGCGACGGTCGGCGTGTTCGGAGTGCTGGCGTTTTCGGTGGGTCAGAGAACCCGCGAGTTCGGTATCCGGGTGGCGCTCGGCGCGCGGACGGCGGACGTGCTGCGACTCGTCCTCGCCGGTGCATTGAAGATGACCGCAGCCGGCGTCGTCATCGGCCTGGTGGCCGCTGCTGTCTTGACGCGTTTTCTCGGTACGCTGCTCTTCGCCGTGGAACCCACCGACCCTGTCACCTTCGCCGGTACCGCGGCGATGTTGACCGTCGCGGCGCTCGTCGCCTGCGCGTTGCCGGCCTGGCGCGCAACGCGCGTCGATCCCGCGATCGCCCTACGACAGGAATAGCGGAATAGCGACACGGCTGACGCAGTGCGTAGTGGCCGGCTTCAGCCGGCCCTCGAGGTCTGCCTGAAGGCGGACACCGCTCGTCCAGTCCGCCTAAAGGCGGACACTGCATGGTGCTAGTACAGGTCTTTGAGGGCCGTTCGAACCGAGTCGCGGGCGCTCTTCACCAAATCGGTGGGCTGACTGTCTGCCGACAGCAGCACGTCGAGCTTCGAGAACATGTTCTTCACGTTCTGCGCCGCTTGAAGCTGCGCCGCCGGAGGCAACTCCGCGCGGATCGCCGTGGGCCGCGACCCTTCTGCCCATTGCCTGAAAACTGCGGCGTCGAAGTCCTTTCGATTGACGATTGCGAGCACCGCGCGCGCAAGCCGTTCGTCCTCGCCGTAAATGAGCACCGACGAGGCGTTCAGCTTCCGTGTGATGGCCTCGAGAATCTTCGCTTGATCCGTTGTCGTCGCGTAACGACTGCGGGCGAGAAACTTCAGGAGATCGGCGGTATGCGCCGCCGAGTGCATCCAGCCCTTGGTTTGATCGTAGCCGCGCGTGTCTTTCTCGGCTTCGAGGTACGCGAGCGTCGCGGTCAGGATCCGCCGGTACCCGTTTTCGTCCAGCACGGGATCGGCGTTGTCCCGGGCAACGACAACGGAGAGGATGAGTGCGGAGAACGAACGCCGGAGAACCGCGTCCGTGCCGACCGAGCCCAGATCGATTCGAAGGTTTCCGAGCAGTGTCGAGGTGACCGGCTGAAGAGCCGCGGCATCCAGAATCTTGCGCTCGTAGATCCACGAGGCGAGCGCTGAGTAGGCCAGTTGATCGCGCAGTTCCGGATCGGGCGACGCGAGCATCTCCAGCAGCTCGCCCGTCAGTGCCGGAACGTCGGCTCCGGCAGGCGGCTCGTAGCCGGCCCTGGCAATCGTCCGCCAGTACTCAACCGAGTGAGCGAGTGGCGACGGCGGCGACGTCGACCACGCGATGATCAGAGCGCAGGCAATGGCGAACATGGCCGGAGCGACTACGCACCGAGTCGACGAGCGAGATAGTTGAAGTCCGTCGCGGAGAGATCGACCGACGCGTCGCCTTTCAGATCCGGTTTGCCGGCTGGTCCGTATTCGTTCGGTCTCGGCACAAAGGCGGTGCGAAGACCAAGGGCTTTCGCCGCGCGCAAGTCGCCAAGGTGAGCCGCAACCATGACGACCTCGTCTTTCCTGAAGCCAAGGATCTCCGGCGCTGACAAATAGACTTCCGGATCCGGCTTGTAGTGACGCACAAGCTCGGCGCCGAGGATGCAATCCCATGGCAGACCGCCGAACTTCGCCAGCTCGGTCATCAGCGCAATGTTGCCGTTTGACAGCGGCGCGATGATGAACTTCTTCTTCAGCCGCGTCAGCCCGGACACCGCATCGGGCCACGGCGTCAGCCGATGCCAGGCATGGTTCAGCGATGCCTTTTCGGTTTCACTGAGTCCGGCGAGCGGGGAATCGACCAGCAGTTTGTCGAGGATGATGCGGTGCAGATCATCGAGTTTGGTCCACGGCAATTGGCCGGACCGTACCCGGTTCATGCTCGGGCCATAGCCGGCGCGCCAGTTATCGGCGAACTTTGCGCCGTCGACGACGACGCCCTTGCGTTTGGCGAGGGCGTCCACTTCGCGTGCGACCGACGAGCGCCAATCGACAACCGTCCCGAAGGTGTCGAACACCAGCGCCTTCGCGGAAATCGGCGCGGCGCCGGCCTGACCGGGGCTCGAGGCAGCGGCAGCGAAATTCGTCGCGGCGAGGGTGAGGGCTCCGGCCTGCAGAAACTCACGGCGGGACACGGTCATGCGGCACCTCCGGAATCAGCGCGAGACCCGCATGATACCGCGGTGCCCGACGCCGCGTTTGGCAGTACGCTTCGGCCATGAAGAGTCCCGATCCCGTTGCGCTCGAGGGTCATGGCATTCGTCTCGAACCGCTGGCCGATCTCCACCAGGATGCCCTCGAGGCTGCCGCCGCCGATGGCCGATTATGGGAATTGTGGTTCACGTCCGTTCCCGCACCGGGCGCGATGCATGGCTATATTGCTGACGCGCTGAAGGGACAGGCCGACGGTCACATGTTGCCGTGGGCGGTGCGCGACGCCGCCAGCGGCGTGGTGATCGGCACGACCCGTTATCACGACATTGTCACCACCATCGATCGGGTCGAGATTGGCTACACGTGGTACGCGAAGGGCCGCCAGCGCACCAACGTCAACACCGCCTGCAAGCTGCTGCTGCTCGCGCACGCGTTCGACACGCTTGGCTGCAGGGTGGTCGGGCTTCGGACCGACAACTTCAACTTCAAGTCACAGCGCGCGATCGAAGGGATTGGCGCCAAAAAGGACGGCGTGATCCGCCATCATGCCGCGCGAAAGGACGGCACTGTCCGCGACTCGGTGATGTACAGCATCCTCGCCGTGGAGTGGCCCGACGTCCGGCGTCACCTCGAGTTGCGCCTGCTACGGAATAGCGGCTCGCAGGCTTGAGGCCATTTGAAGCTGCTGCGATCCCGCGTCGCTCAACGCGCGATCTTGAACCGCGTGATCCGGAGTTGTGGGAGAACGGCTCCGATGTGTTGTTGACTCAACCTAGTGGCGCGAGTAGATTCAGCCGCGTCAGGCCTTGTGTTTGAGGAGGCTCGTTGTGAAAGCACTGTATAACAACCGCATCTGTAACATCGTGGACCTGAATTCTGACGTTACGTTGGCTGAGGACGGAAGGGAGTTCGTCGTCTCGCTCGGCGATAAAGCCCTCGTGATCGATCCAACAGACAAGGAGGTTGCAGATGCCGACAATCCCCGTGAGTGGTCCGGGCTCGGCGCCGAAGCCGCCAATCACCTTCGAAGCATGCTCCGCGGCGATTTGTCCAGCTCGGGCACTAATTGAACTCTTGGCGTTCTGGGCTGCTCTTTGGCTTAGCGGACATCATCGACTCCGAACTGCAGTTGCTCGGGACGTAGGGGATCGACAGGAATGGCTGGAGACGATTGGTCGCGCGACGAGGTCGAGGCAACGGTCGGGATTACTTTGCGATGCTCCGCAATGAGCTCGCCGGCCTTCACCTCAACAAATCGGAGCACAACGATCGTCTCCGGCAGTATCGTGCGTTCGTCAGATCGGGTGACGGCACGCTCGGTTCTTGACGCGCGATTCGGTTCAACGGTTTTCAATTCTCGGGGCAATGGTCAAAATCCAGGTGCCGGCACAACTG
>DASXIR010000213.1:0-12743 GCA_036497895.1 Vicinamibacterales bacterium
TCGTCGACGATGGCCGGATCGATACCGGCGCGGCGGACAGCCTCGGCGACAACCAGGGCGCCGAGTTGGGGCGCGGTAAAACCCTTGAGGCCGCCGAGAAACTTTCCGGTCGGCGTGCGGACGGCGGAGACGATGACTGAGTGGCTCATAAAACTGGTGCGAGGTGCGAGGTGCCGCAGCCTAGCACCTCACCTCAATCCGGCTGACCGTGTCCTCGCCGAGCAGCTTTTTGAGGCGCGGCAGGATGGTCGGAGACGAACGGCGAATTTCGGACGCCCATGCGGCTGTCTGTGCCTCGACGAACAGCACGCCGCGTTCGAGCTTCACGGCCGTGACCCGTTGGACCGCGGGACCGACGGCGGCGCTCCACGCAAATCCCACCTTGCCGTCCGACAGGGGAGAGCCGCGCAACAGTTCGACGAGAGCGCCAGGCAGCGCGAGTGTGATCGGAACCACGTTTCGATCCTATCATTGCGTCCGTGCAACTCGTCCTCGCGTCAGCGTCGCCTCGCCGCGCCGACCTTCTGCGCGCGGCCGGGTTCACCTTCGAAGCCATCGTCGCCGAGGTCGACGAGCAGGTTCGACCCGGCGAAGCGGCGACGGCCTACGTCCGCCGGGTGGCCGCCGACAAGACGGCGGCCGCTCTTTCCGTGATATCCGGCTTGAAAGGACGAGCCGTAGTGTCCGGCTCGAGTCACGGTGCCGTAGTGTCCGGCTCGAATACCGGGGTGGTAGTGTCCGGCTTCAGCCGGACGAAAGCAGACCGAGCGACAGAAGGTCCGCCTGAAGGCGGACACTACAATGACGCGATCATCCTCAGCGCCGACACGGCCGTCATCGTCAACGGACAGATCCTCGGCAAGCCAAAAGACGATGCCGACGCGGCCGCCATGCTCCGGCGCCTCTCCGGCCGGCGTCATAAGGTCATGACCGGAGTGAGCCTGCGCCGTGGATCGCTCGAGCTCGGCCGTGTCGAAACCACGATCGTCGCGATGGCGACTCTCTCGGACGCTGACCTCGAGTGGTACGTGGCGAGCGGCGAGCCGCGGGACAAGGCCGGGGCCTACGCCATCCAGGGCCTGGCCTCCCGATTCATCTCGCGGATCGACGGTTCGTACAGCAATGTGGTCGGGATGCCGATCGCCACGGTGGTCGAGTTGCTGGCACAGATTCAACGATGAGCTGATTGCCTTGCATCCTCGGACCAGAGGGGCTATCCTGACGCTAGCTTTATCCCGGAAGTCCTTATGACACATCGATATATCAAGATAGGCGCGACCGCAACGGTGCTGGTGCTGGCATTCGTCACGCTGCTCTGGTCGACGATGCGTGATGGCACCGAGTACTTCAAGAACATCGACGAGGTCTCCGCGGATCAGTCGCAGTGGCACGGCAAGCAGCTGCAACTGCACGGCTACGTCGTCCCCGGATCGATTTTGCGCAAGCCCGATTCGCTCGACTACAAATTCAAGGTGCAGAACAATCCGATTCGCAACGGCGAACCGGGCCCGATCATCGAAGCCTGGTACACCGGCGTCGTTCCCGACACGTTCAAGGGCGAGGCCGAAGTCGTACTGAAGGGCCGGCTCGCATCTGACGGATTCCACACCGATCGCGACGGCGTCATGGCGAAGTGCCCGTCGAAGTACGAAGCGAAGTCGGCGTCCACCGGATCGTAGGAGCCTTCCATGGCCTCACTCGGCTCATTTCTCCTGCTGACGACCTTCGTCGTGTGCGCTTACGCGGCCGTGATATCGGTGGTCGGCGCGCGCCGGCGTTCGCGGCGGCTGGTCGAGAGCGGCATCGGCGCGTTCCACCTGGTGTGCGCCCTTATGACGGCGGCCTCCGCCGTGATCATCAACGCATTTCTGACCGGCGACTATTCCATCAAATACGTTCAGCACTATTCCGACAGCGTCCAGCCGCTCTTCTACCGCATCACGTCGTATTGGGGCGGCCTCGACGGCTCGATCATGTTCTGGGTCTTCCTGCTGTCGATCTTCGGCTCGATCGCTGTCTACGTGAACCGTGAAAGCCATCGCGAGCTGATCCCGTACGTCGTCGCCACCATCTCCAGCGTGCAGATGTTCTTCCTGTTCGTGATGGTGGCGCACAAGAACCCGTTCACGACGTTTCTCTCGGTCGCACCGACCGACGGCCAGGGCCTGAGTCCGCTGCTGCAGAACCCGTACATGGCGATCCATCCGCCGTCGCTGTACACGGGCTTTGTCGGCATGACGATTCCGTTCGCGTTCGGAATCGCGGCGCTGGTCACCGGCAACCTCGACGATTCCTGGTTGCGCGCGGTGCGGCGCTGGACGATGTTCGCGTGGCTGTTCCTGTCGTTCGGCCTGTTCCTCGGGATGATCTGGGCGTACGAAGAGCTCGGCTGGGGCGGCTACTGGGCGTGGGATCCGGTCGAGAACGCGGCGTTGCTGCCATGGTTCACCGCCACTGCGTTTCTCCATTCGGTGATGGTGCAGGAGCGGCGCAGCATGCTCCGGGTCTGGAACGTGGTGCTCGTCATCGTCACGTTCTTCCTGACGATCTTCGGAACGTTCATGACGCGCTCGGGTGTGGTGCAGTCGGTGCACGCGTTCGGCGACGATCCGGTGCTGGCCCATCTCTTTATTGGCTTCATGATCACGGTCCTGGTCGTCAGCTTCGGTCTGGTGATCTGGCGCCTGCCGCTGCTGCGTGCACGCAACGAGCTCGATTCGTGGATGTCGCGCGAGGCCGCGTTCCTGGTCAACAACTGGATTCTGCTGTTCTCGGCGCTCTTCGTCCTGTTCGCGACGATGTTCCCGACGCTGAGCGAAGCCGTGACCGGTAACCGGCTCACCGTGGCGGCGCCGTTCTTCGTGAAGTGGATGGTGCCGATCGGCTTCGTCCTGCTGTTCCTGACCGGCGTCGGACCGCTGCTCGCCTGGCGCAAGTCGACGTTCAGCAACTTGCGCTTCCAGTTCCTCTGGCCAGTCACCGCCGGCATCGTGACCGCCGGTGCGCTCGCTGCCGCCGGGATGCGGGTGTGGGCGTCCGGCCTGTGCTTTGCGCTCTGCGCCATGGTCGTCACGACGATCGGGCAGGAGTTCGTGCGCGGCGGCAACGTCCGCCGCCGCAACACCGGCACGGATTTCTTCACCGCGCTGGTCGGCCTGGTCGGCCGGAACAAGCGGCGTTACGGCGGCTACATCGCACATCTCGGCTTCGTCCTGATCTGCCTCGGTTTCGCCGGCAACGGCTTCAAGAAAGACGAGACGGTCCTGCTCAAGCCGGGTCAGCAGACGTCAGTCGGCAAGTACACGCTGCGGAACGAGAGCATCAAGATCAGCGACGACGGTCAGAAGCAGATGACGACGGCGTACATCTCCGTCTTCGTCGACGGCAAGCAGGTGGACACGCTGTACCCGGCGAAGTGGGCGTACCGCAAGCACGAACAGGAGCCGACGACCGAAGTCGCGATCCGCCGTACGCTCGCCGAGGACTTGTATCTGGTGCTGGCGTTCCAGCCGAGCGACCTCGCGACACAGACCGCGACGCTGACCATCGTGATCAACCCACTGGTCGACTGGATCTGGCTCGGCTTCGGCGTCCTCGCGCTGGGCACGGGCATCGCGTTGTTGCCGGAGCGCGCCTACTCCTTCGCGCTCGCGAAGTCGCCGATCAGCGCGGCTGCGGCGACCACCGCGCTGACGCTGCTGCTGGCGGCGGCGCTGTCCCCGTCGCTGGCGGCGCAGACGGCGATGCCGGTACCTCACGGGATGGGCACGGTCGATCCCGAGCAGGTGAACGCCGCACCGCGCACGCCGCTCGAGAAGGATCTCCAGCACGAAATCGTGTGTATCTGTGGCGGCTGCGGCCACCAGAACCTCGCCGAGTGCAAGAAGGACCCGTGTCCGACGTCAAATCAGATGCGCGCTGAACTGGCGTCGCTGATTCAGCAAGGCAAGGGCCACGACGAGATCATCCAGTGGTTCGTGACCAAGTACGGCAGCCAGGAAATTCTCGGCGCGCCACTCGATCAGGGATTCAATCGGCTGGCCTGGTTTGTACCCTATTTCGTCGGCGCCGGCGGAGCGGTAGCGGTCGGCTTTGCCGCCGTGAAATGGACCCACAAGGCCGAAGAATCAAAATCCGATCCGACCCCGACCGATTCGGCGCTCGACGAGCGCATCGACGATGAGCTCCGAGACCTCGACTAGCCTCCAACCCTGGCAGTTCTTCGTCCTTGCCGCGCTCGGCTGCGCGACGGCCGTCACGTTCATCTCGCGTGGGCAGGGCGTGACCACCGTGCTGCTGTTGACTGCCCTGATGGGTGCCGCCGCCTTCGTCGGCATGACCGTCCTGCGC
Source organism: Vicinamibacterales bacterium (assembly GCA_036497895.1). Lineage (GTDB taxonomy): Bacteria > Acidobacteriota > Vicinamibacteria > Vicinamibacterales > CAVVIG01 > CAVQFC01. The sequence goes on from DASXIR010000213.1 coordinate 4,351, forward strand.
ATGCTGAAACCGCTGGTGTCGCCCGAAGAGGATCGGACCGTGATGGTCGGTCAGCGCACGCGCGTTGCGCTCGAGCGCGAGAAGATGCTCGCGCTGAAGTCGATCAAGGAGCTCGAGTTCGATCGCGCGATGGGGAAGCTCTCCGACTCGGACTGGGCGGACATGTCCGGACGGCTGCGCGCCCGCGCGGCGCGCATCATGAAACAGCTCGACGCCGGCGTCGGCTACCGCGACCAGATCGAACGCGATCTGCAGAAGCGCCTCGGCGAGCGTTTTATGAGCGAACGCGGGACGACGGCCGCGGCCGAGCGCGAGTGCCGGACGTGCTCGACCGCGAACGACGCGGACGCGCGGTTCTGCAAGGCGTGCGGGCAAGCGCTCGTCACACCCTGATTCACCACCATGGACCCGAAGGATACGAACACTTCAACTGGCGTGGGCCGGATCGGACTCGTGGTTCTGTGTGTCCTTGGCGTTCTCTGCGCTGATTCGGCATTGGTACGGGGCCAGCAGGGCGGCTTCGCGATGCCCGATCCGAAACAGATGTCGGGTATTCCGCGGCCCGTGGACGATCTGCCGAAAGGCGCGATCTCGGTCCGCCTGATCCGCGGCTCGCTGTCGAACAACATCCCGAACCATCAGGTCGAACTTCACGTCGGTTCCAAGGTCCTGACCCAGAAGACCGACGAGAACGGCCGTGCGCAGTTTTCCGATCTCCCGGCTGGAACGACGGTCAAAGCCACCGCAGATGTGGACGGCGAGAAACTCGAGTCGCAGGAATTCCCGGCGCCGGCCGCCGGCGGGATTCGCCTGATGCTGGTTGCGACAGACACCTCCAAGGGACCCGCGACCACGCCGGATGCGCCGGCCATCAGCGGTCAGGTCGTGATTGCCGATCAGTCGCGTATCGTCGTCGAGCCGGATGATGAAGGGGTCCAGGTGTTCTACCTCCTCGACATCGCGAACAATGCGCGAGCGCCGGTGAATCCGCCCGCGCCGTTCGCATTCGATCTGCCCGCCGATGCCGAGAGTGCACAGCTGATGGAAGGCTCGTCGCCGACAGCGAGCGTGAAGGGCAAGCACGTCTCAGTCGAGGGACCATTCGCGCCAGGTCACACCTACGTGCAGGTGGCGAGCCGGATGCCGCTCGGAAACGGCGAGCTGCGGATTCAGCAGGCGTTCCCCACGAACCTCGAGTCGCTGGCGGTCGTGGTCAAGAAGGTCGGATCGACGGCGCTCTCGTCGCCGCAGGTGGCTCAGCAGCGCGACATCCCGGCGGATGGCGAAACCTTCATCGCCGGACAGGGCGGTGCGGTCGCAGCCGGGACACCCATCAATCTCATCGTCAGCGGCTACCCTCATCACAGCGCGACGCCACGCTTCATCGCGCTGTCGCTGGCCGTCGCCATCGCGGTAGTCGGTGCGTTCATGCTCGGCCGGCCGGACGAACAGCCGGCCGGACGCGCGGCCGAGCGCAAGCGTTTGATTACCCGCCGCGAGAAGCTGTTCGCAGATCTCGTCCGTCTGGAGCAGGACCATCGGACCAGGCGCGGCGATGCGACGCGTTACGGCACGCGCCGCGAGGAAATCCTGAGCGGCCTCGAACAGGTCTACAGCAGCCTCGAGGCTCACGACGCCGCCGCGCCGCAGGGCGGCCGCCCGGGGATGGCGGCGCCGCTCGGCGCGCTCGGGGCGCCTTGAGCGTGTCCGACGCCGACTTCGATTCCGTTCGACTGCACGATGTTTCTCGACACTATGGCCGGCGCCGGGCGCTCTCGCACGTCACGCTCACGGCGCGGACCGGCGACATTCTCGGCCTGCTCGGTCCCAACGGCGCCGGCAAGTCCACCCTGATCGGCATCCTGGCGACGCTCGCATCACCCACTTCAGGCGACCTCAGATTTGGCGACGCCACTGCTGGCAGCCTCGGCGCGGCGCTGCGCCGGCGCATCGGACTCCTCGCGCACGAACTGCACCTTTATCCAGAGCTTTCCGCCCGCCAGAATCTGCAGTTTTTCGCGGCGCTCTATGGTCTGAATGCGACCGGCGTCGTCGATATCGCCCTCGAGCGCGCCGGACTCTCCGATCGTGCGGACGACACAGTCAACGGATTTTCCCGGGGTATGAGGCAGCGCCTCGCGCTCGAGCGCGCACTGCTTCACGATCCGCGACTGGTGCTGTTTGACGAGCCGTTTACCGGTCTCGACGATGCGGCGGTGAGCGTGGTGGCCGCGCGGCTCAAAGCGCTCGCCGCCCACGGCTCCATCGTGATCCTTGCGACACACGATCTCGACCTCGCCGACGGTCTCGTGACGCGGGTCGCCATCGTCAAAAGCGGACGCATCGTGTGCGACGAGCCGGCGCCGGCCGGCCTGCGTACGCGCTATCGCACACTGATCGGAGCGGCCTGAGGTGTTCTGGCGCACGGCGTGGCTCGTACTGCGCAAGGACGTCGCGATCGAGGTGCGCAGCTGGGAAGTGCTGACGACGACGCTGTTCTTTGCCGTCGCATGCGTGATGGTGTTCGCTTTTGCGTTCGTGAAGGACGGTAAGGCGGTTGACGACGCCGCTGCCGGCATCCTGTGGATTGCGATCGCGTTCTCGGGAACGCTCGCACTCGGTCGCACCTTCGAGCGCGAACGCTACAGTGAGACGCTGCGCGCGCTGCTGCTGGCCCCGGCGCCACGACCGGCGCTGTACCTTGGCAAATTGCTGGGTATGCTGGCACTGCTGACGATTGCCGAAGCGCTGCTGGTCCCGATGGTGGCGCTGATGTTCCAGGCGACGCTGTTCAGTCGTCCGCTGCTGCTCGTCGGGCTGCTCAGCGGCGGCACGCTGGGCTTTTGCGCGGTGGGAACGCTGTTCGCGGCGATGCTGGTGCGCGCGCGGTCCCGCGACGTGCTGCTGCCGATTCTGTTGTATCCCATCGTCATTCCTGTGATTATTGCGGGTGTACGCGGGACCGCGGCGCTGCTGAGTACGCCGCCGGACGACGCCACGGCGATCATGTGGCTGGGAATTCTCGCGGCGTTCGACACGGTATTCCTGACGCTGGCGCTGTGGACGTTCGAACCGCTCATGACGGAGTAGTCGATATGAAAGCGTTTGGTCCAGTCGCGGTACTCGCCGGTCTGATGCTCGCGGCGTCACCGTTCATGATCGCCGGCGCACCGTACGAGTCCACGATGGGGCTGGTGCAGAAAATCTTTTACTTCCACGTGCCGTCCTGGTTCGCGATGTTCACGGCGATCGCGATTTGTGGCGTTGCGAGCATCATTCATTTATTCAAGAACAGCCCTCGGATGGATCGGATCGCCGAGGCCGCGGCAGAAATCGCGGTGCTGTTCGGTTTGATGGGCCTGGTCACCGGGCCGCTGTGGGGACGCAAGGCCTGGGGCGTGTGGTGGCAGTGGGACGCCAAGTTGACCATCGCGCTCCTCCTGGAACTGACGTTCATCTCGGGGATCCTCGTTCGCAAGTATGGCGGCCCGGGATCGGACAAACTGGCGGCGGCCGTCGGCATCTTCGGACTCGCGGTCGTGCCGTTCGTGTACGAAGCGGTGAATATCTGGCGGACCATCCACCCCCTTACGTCGGTCGTGCCGACCCTGCCGGCCCCGATGGCCGGTCCGTTCTGGTTCTGCGTCACGGCCTTCATGTTGTTGATGGCCGCGTTGCTGATGCTGCGGGTCAATCTCGGAAAGCGCCAGGCCGCGCTCGACGAGCTTTATCTCGCGCTCGAGGATTGAGATGCGCCGACTGCTGATCGTATTCACGTCGCTCGTCCTGCTGGCCGTGCCGGCCTTTGCCGGTCAGGCGCCGGCGGGGCAGAGCGGGTTCGTGCCGGTCGATTCGCTGCCGCCGTCGGAGCAACTGCCCGCCGCGCCGCTGTTGATCAGTGCCTACGCGTTCGTCTGGATTGCGGTGATCGTGTACCTGTTTACGATCTGGCGGCGCCTGAACAAGGTCGAGGCGGACATGCGTTCACTCGCGAACAAGATACAGCGATGACCGCCGGACATTTCATCTTCATCCCGTCGGTCGCCCTGGTCGGGATGGTGATTGGCTGGGTGCTAGGCTCCCGCGCCGCGCGCGACGCCTTCGCCGCCGAACTCCGGCGCCGCGAAGAACGGGCGGCTAAAAAGACTGAAAAGTAAGCAGGGGGACCTTGCCCCTGAAACACTCACGGGCCGACCTTGGTCGGCCCGTGAGAGTTACCGCCCGACCGCCAGCCGGTGCGCCAGCACTTCGGGCAACCCCGCTTTGATCACCTTGGCCTGCGCTTCCGCAATCGGATATTTCAACCGGAACAGCTCGACACGCCGTTCGCTCGTGTCGACGATGGCGTAGGCGGCGCGGGAATCGCCGTCACGCGGCTGTCCCACTGATCCGGGATTGATCAGATATTTCGAGCCTGGTTTCATCTGGATCAGCATTTCCGGCGCTGACGCGGCGTCGATGCTCTCGAATGACTGATTCGACAGCTCGAAGGTCACCGGATAGTGCGTGTGGCCAAAGAGGCAGAGCGGCCGCGCCGACACTTTCAGCGCGCGGACCGCGTCGAGCTCGTCGAAGATGTAGGCGTCCTCGTCGAACGGCGATCCATGGCAGATTTCGATGACCTCGTCGACCATGTGGGGACCTTCGGGCAGCGCGCACAGCCACTCGCGATGCGCGGGCGTCAGCACGTCGAGGGTCCATTTGGCGGCGCTTCGCGCGACGGCGTTGAAGCCTTCTGCCTGTTCGAGTCCGCACGCGACCTTATCGTGGTTGCCGCGGACGATGGCGACTGGCTCGAGCGCCTGAACGCGTTAGACCACTGCGTTGGGATCGCCGCCGTAGCCGACCAGATCGCCAAGGATCAGCGTGGCATCGAAGCTCCGGGCGCGTGCGTCGGCGACGCAGGCGTCGAGGGCCTCGAGGTTGGCGTGAATGTCGGTCAGCACGAGATAGCGCATCAGTGTTCCAGCCAGTCGACCAATTGCTCGACCAGGGCGTCGACCGCGGCGCGCCCTGCGTCGAGTCGAACGTGCGCCTGCTCGTACGCCGCGCGCCGCTGATCATACAGGCGTTCGAAGCCGGCGCGATCGGCGGCCAGCGGGCGGCGTCCATCGGCCGGGACTCGGGCGATCAGGCGTTCGAGCGGCACGTCGAGCCAGACCGACACCCCGTCGGCGTTGATGGCGGCGCGATTCTGCGGGTCGGCGAAGGTGCCGCCGCCGGTCGCGACGATGACGTGTCGCGACGCCAGCTGTTCGGTGAGCACTTCTCGCTCGGCCGAGCGGAAGTACGCCTCGCCATGCCGCGCGAAAATGTCGGCGACGGTCTGTCGCTCACGTTTTTCGATCAGCTCGTCGATGTCCACGGCCCTCCAGTCGAGGCGGCGCGCCAGCGCCCGCGCCAGCGTCGACTTGCCCGCTGCCATGAATCCGACCAGGTAGATCTTGTCCGCCTTCACGGCTCGCCGTGGTCGTAAGGCGATGCCACCAGCTGGTCGAGCGTGGCGAAGAATCCCGGATACGAAATCCCGACGACGTCCGAACCGTCGATTGCCGAAGGGCCGTCCGCGGCGAGCGCGGCGATGGCGAAGGCCATCGCCATGCGGTGGTCGCCCTGCGCGTCAGCGCGTCCGCCTGATGGCCGGCCGGACCCCGTTGCCGGGCCTCGCACGGCGAAGCCGTCCGGATACTCCTCGGCGTCGATGCCGAGCGCCCGGAAGCCGGCGACGAGCGCGGCGATGCGGTCGCTTTCCTTGACACGAAGCTCGCCGGCGCCCCGAACGACGACCTCGCCGCCACTGGCCGCGAGGGCGGCGATCGCCGGGAGCTCGTCGATGAGTCCGGGTACTTCCTCGGGTCCGATCTCGAGCCGGCCGGTGCGGTCGCCCTGGACAATGACCGTCCCGCGCGGTTCGCCGGCCTCGGTCGTCGTGGTGTGAGCCTCGACTCTGGCGCCGAAGCGGCGGAGGATGCCGAGGAGCGCCGAGCGCGTCGGATTGAGGCCGACGTCCTCGATCTCGATTCGCGAGCCGGGCAGGGCGGCGGCTCCGACCATCCAGAAAGCAGCGGACGAAAAGTCGCCCGGCACCATCAGCGCGCGGCCGTGGAAGCGCTGGCCGCTGGCGATGGACACGGTGAGTCCGTCAACCATCACGGTGCCGCCGAACGCGGCGACGGCGCGCTCGGTGTGGTCGCGGGTGGCGGCGGGCTCGGTGACGCTGGTCACGCCGTCCGCGTGCAGTCCGGCCAGCAGTACCGCGCTTTTCACCTGCGCGCTGGGCGTTGCCGGCGCGTGTGCAATGGCGTGCAGCTTTGCTCCGTGCACGGTCAACGGCGCGTGACCGTCGACCGATTCGATCCGCCCCCCCATGCGTCCGAGCGGTTCCATCACACGGCGCATCGGACGCCGCGACAGCGAGGCATCGCCGACGAGAGTGGTCGAAAACGGAGAGCCTGCCAGCACACCGGCCATCAGGCGCATCGTCGTCCCCGAGTTGCCGCAGTCGAGCGCTGCCGACGGCGAACGGAGTTGCCCGAAGCCTCGTCCCAGTATGGTGACGGTGCCTTGAGCCGATTCGTCGATCTCGACGCCGAGCCGGCGCAGGCAGGCGAGCGTCGACCGGCAGTCGGCTCCTGGTGCAAAATGGGTGAGCGTCGACCGGCCGTCGGCGAGGGCCGCGAGCAGCGCATACCGGTGGGCGATTGACTTGTCGCCCGGCACGCGCAGGCGGCCTCGCAGCAGGCGGGTGGGCGTGATCGTGGCGGCCGGCGGCGGCATGTCGGTCCGATCTTAAACGAGTTCGTTTGACCGCGCTCCTTGACATCGCGGAAGAGATGGTATGCAGTTCGCTCTGACAGCGACATGACAGCAAACGGCAGCCACATCGTCAGGCTCGAGTTCACCAGCGCCTTCGAGATGCTCGATTTCGTGCAGGTGGTCAGCGATCATCTGGCGCGCAGCATCGGCCTCGACGAAGATTCACAACACTGGGTCGGCGTGGCGATTCGCGAGTCCGTGATCAACGCGATCAAGCACGGCAACCGCAGCGACACCACCAAGCATGTCTTCGTGGAGTTCGAAACGACGTCGCTGACCGCCGTGCCGGAGCTGACGATTCGGGTACGCGATCAGGGCGAGGGCTTCGATCCCGAGACGGTCGCCAACCCGCTCGATCCCGAGAACCTGCTGAAATCGAGCGGACGCGGCATCTTTCTGATCCGCAACTTCATGGACGACATGCAGCTGCGCCGTGCCCCGGAAGGGGGCATGGAGATTCGCATGATCAAACGGTGCCAGGCCCCTGACGCCCCCGGCGGTTCGGTCCAGGCCTGAGTGGCGCCCAACCCGCTGTTGCTTGCCACCGCCATCGAAGCGGTCGTCCTCGCCGGCGACATGCAGATGGCGAAGTTCGGTCAGCAACTCCACATCGACAAGAAGGGCACCATCGATCTCGTGACCGAGGTGGACGTCGCCGTCGAGCGTGCGTTCCGCGCCCTGATCGCGCAGCGATTTCCCGATCATCAGATTCTCGCGGAGGAACTCGGCGGAGCAGCGGCCGCGCCGGCCGGACCGTGCTGGGTGTTCGATCCAATCGACGGCACCACCAACTTCGCGCACGGCCTGCCTATTTTCTGCGCCTCGCTGGCGCTCGAGATTGACGGCGTGGCGGAGGTCGCGGCTGTTTACGATCCGAATCGCAAGGAGCTGTTCACGGCCGAGCGCGGCGGCGGCGCGTTCCTGAATGGCGCGCCGCTCCATGTGTCAGCGGCCGAACAGCTGGTGGACGCGATGCTGGTGACTGGCTTCCCCTACGACGTGCACACACGTGTCGAGGAGATCGTCGGCCTGTTCGCCGCGTTCGTGGGCCAGGCCCGCGCCGTCCGTCGCCTCGGATCGGCCGCCATCGACCTCTGTTGGGTCGCCACCGGCCGCATGGACGCATTCTGGGAAACCGATCTGAAGCCCTGGGATATCGCCGGCGGCGGATTGATTGTCGCGGAGGCCGGCGGCCGCATCACCGGCATGGACGGGGCGCCGTTCCGATCGCGCGGCGGTCACGTCGTTGCCACCAACGGACAGCTGCACGACGCCATGCTCGACACGATCCGGTCATTTCGCGCCGGCCGTGCTCTCAAAGTGACGGACTGATACCGCTCAGAGACAGCCACGCGCGGAGCCAGGCGGTTTGCCGCTGGTTTTAGCTCCGCATGCTGGCATCGCTTCTGCTACCGATCGTCCTCGAGGAGACTCTTCGATGCGACGACCAGCCCGATTCGGATTGAAATTCTCGATCATTCTTGCGTTGGCAACGGTACTCCTGCGCCCGGCGGTGGCGTCAGCTCAACAATCCGTGGATTTCTACCTCGGCGGATTCGTGCCGCAGTCGCTGGGCT
>DASXIR010000214.1:0-4009 GCA_036497895.1 Vicinamibacterales bacterium
CACGGAGACATTTGAGGATCTGAGGACTTAAGGATCTGAGGATAGATTTTGAGGATCTGAGAGCCTGCGAATGAAGCGCACCTGAGCGCGCTCTGAGATTCTTAGAAAAATCCTCAGGTGCTTAAATCCTCAATTCCTGAAATCTTTATCGTGTAAGTGTCCAAACGAGCGCGAGCGCCACGCTTGCCCCGGCGGCCTGCAGCCAGAGTTCGACGCGCTCCTGCAGGAACAGCAGACCGACGGCCATCAGCGCGGCTGCGAGCAGCAGGAATCGCCAATAGAGCTCTTCGTTCGCGACCTCGAGGCCGCGGGAGCCGGCGCGCCGCCGGGCCGCATCGATGATCTTGTTGGCGATTTCGCGATCGCCATCGCGATCGAGCTCTAAATACTCCCCGCCGCCGGCGGTCGCGATCTGCGCCAGCGACGCGCGATCGAGCGACGCCCGAATCGGCGGTTCGACCGGCGTATTGTCGCCGGCCTTTCGCGGCGGTTCGGGGATGAAGCCACCGACCGTCGTGCCGACGCCGACGACCCACACCGGCACGTCGTTGGTGCGCGCCGTCTTCAGCGCGCGCGCCACCTCGCCGCTCCAGGCTTGACCGTCGGTGACCAGCACGAAGGCGCGCGCATTGGGCGACTTTCCGTACAACTCCGTGTCGCGCTCGATCAGCCGCATCCCCCAGGCGATGCCGAGCTCGATGTTGGTGTCCCAGGTGGTGTCATCCTCGAGCCGGAACGGCGACTCCTGCGCCAGATGATCGAGGAAGAAGAAGTAAGTGTTGGGATCCTTGGTCAGGCGTACCTGCGGCGCCGCGATGTGCGCGAACAGCGCCATCGCCATCCGGTCGTCTTTCCACGCCAGCGACTCACCAAGGACGCGGAGGAAGCGCATCGAGCGCTGCCAGCGGTTGCCGGCGACGTCTTCGGTGCGCATCGACGCCGAGCCGTCCTGAAGCACGACCAGGTCGATGCCGGCGGTGCGTACCAGCGCCGCGGCGGCGGTCGGTCGCGACAGCGCGATGATCGTGCAGGCGCTCGCGAGGATCAGGCACAACCAGAACACCAGGCTGCCGAACACCGGAAAGCGCTCTCGCACCGGCAGGCGCCGGTGCTGACGGAAGCGCCGCGAGTCGCGCCGCCTCGCCGCCAGCTGCCAGATCCATCCGATCAGCAGCACGCCCGGCGCGAGCAGCAGCCACAAATATTCGGGGTCGCCGAACCGAACCGTTTCGAGATTTACACCCAGCACAATTCAACCATCAGCCGTTGACCATAGCCATGAGCCATCAGCGCTTAGCCATGGCGGTCAGCCCTTGCGTATCTTCGTCCCACCCTTGCCGGCATCCGGCGCGTCCTTGCGCTCCTCTCCGCGCTTGGGGATCACGATCTTGAACTGATTCATGTCGGTCGCCGGCGGCGGACCGCCAGGCTTGCCGTGCAGCGTCGAACCGGTCGGCAGGTCGCCTTCGTCCAGCGCCTTCAACACGGCACGCGCCGCCGGACTCTTGAGCGGCGCCTTCAGTTTCGCAGTCAGTTCCCTGGCGCGGATCGCGAACTCGTAGTTGTAGGCGGCGTCGATGGCGCGCGATTCACAGACCTGCGGTGTCGCGGCGCAGTCGGTGGCCGGCGCCTTCAGCACTTCGCCGTACGCCTTGACCACGGCATCGAGGCGGCGCACCTGTTCATTTCGGTCGGTAGACGATTGGCTGGCACGATACGCGGCGTTCGCTGTGAGCAACAGGATCGCCGGGTTGGTCTCGGTGACGACGCCGTTGGCGTCCTTTCTGGCGCCGATCGCGGCGTAGTCGGCTCGCCAGTAGCCGGCGGTCGCGCGCGCGTCTCGCACGTCAGCGACGACGGTCGGGCCGACCATCGGCACGCGGCGCTCGGGTCCGAGCGCTTCTTCGACCTCGCCGCCCTGGGTTTCCGCGCCCGCGTAGCGCAGCGTCGCCAGTTGCGCGTGCACGTCACCGAGGCGGCGGTCGTTCTGTCCCATCATCCAGAACGCGCCGCCAACCAGGGCAATCACGACGGCAGCAATCAGCGGACCGGCAATCGATTTCATCGAGCTCTCCTACGGAAACTTGCGGAAATACGGAACCGTGAGCTGCAGCGCCAGGGCGATGGTCCAGAATCCGGTTGCCATGAAGGCATACGGCCCGAACTTGGGCTGCTGGCTGCTGTACAACTTGATGTCGACGCGGCCGGCCGATCGGAGATCGATGTCCTTGATCGCGTTGAGCACCGCCGCTTCGTCACCGGCGGGATAAAACTTGCCGCCGGTCGCTTCGACCGCCGGTTTCCAGATTTCGTCCGGCAGCACCGCGCCGAGGCCCTTGTTGTAGCTGGTACGGATGAAGTAGACCGGGATCTTGGTCTGGCGCGCACCCTCGAGGATCTCGTTGACGCTCTTGCCGTGGATCATCACCTGCGTATCCTGACCGTCGGTGAAGATCAGCATCAGGTTGCCCGAGGCGTCGAGAAAATCGAACGCCTTGAACAGCCCGACGCTCTGCTCGATGGCCAGCCCGATTGTCGTACCCTGATCGGGGAACTTCATGAACTCGGTCCAGTCGCCGATCAGGTTCAGACTGAGCAGGATGTTGTCGTAGTCGCTGGTGAACGGCGTCACCACGTAGGCTTCGTCGCCGAACTCGATCAGGCCAATCAGATCGTGATACTTGCCGCTCATGCGCTGACGAATGAAGGTTTCGGCGGCGGCGACGGTGGTGAAGAAGGTCGCTTCGTTCGGCGCCTTGGCGTTGAGATGCGCGGCGGGAAAGCGCGCCATCATGCTCGACGACGCGTCGATCATCAACGCGATACGGCGGCCCGGGTACGAGACATCCTGTTTGGTCAGCGACGAATACGGGTCGGCCAGCGCCATCACGAAGAACGGCAGGCCAACCAGGAACAGGAGCAGCGCACCATGGCGGACGATCGACGTCCACGAATTGCCGCTCCAGTCGAGCACCGCCGGCAGCGCCACCTGCGTCCGTCCCGCCTTGTTGCGGGTCATGGATCGGACGACCAGCATCGCGCCGCACAGACCGATCAGCGCCACCGCCGCGACAATGGCGTCGGACCGGTGCGTGAACAGCAGATCCGCCGTCCGGATGTTGCGCCACTGGATCAGCGCTTCGCGCAGGAGTGCGGGGACCTGGCTTATCGAGACCACGCGCGGTTATCCACTGCCGTCCCGGCGCGCCACGCGGCCAGCCGTTTCATGACCCACACCTGCCGGATGCGGACGCTCCGCAGCGCCCGGACGCCGGTCTCCAGTGCCTGATCGAGCGCTCCGTCATCGAAGGTTTCGGCGCGGCCGTAGCCGGCGGTGGTGAGCGTCTGGAGCGCCTGCTCGATCGACGTCAACAACTGCTGACGGCTGGCGCTGGTGCCGGCCACCGCCGCGGCACGCCCCACCACCTGCGGCGTGATCGAGCCAGACACCGCGATGCGTTTGGTGCGCGGCCACCCGGTCTTCACGATCAGGCGGCCGTCCTCGGCCGTCCCGATGACGGCGGCCGGCATGTGTCCGACTTTTCGATCGATCGCGAACGCGGCGATGATCCGCATCGCCGACAAGGCGCGTCCGGCCAGCGCCGCCGTCCAGCCGTTGTCGTTTCGCTCGCGCCGGATCGCGGACAGCTCGCGGCTGATGCCGCGCAGGATCGTGCTGTCGGCGATCAGCCGCTGCGTGACCGTCGCCGGCTTTCTGAGGCGCGCGAACAGGCGCACCAGCACCAGCATCGCGAGCAGCCCCGCGAGCACGAACATCACCGTGCCGACGACGACGAACAGGTTGGCGCGAAGGGCGCGCTGATCGAGGTCAGAGAACGTTTCTGTGGCCGCGTCGCGGATGTCGGAAGCATCGGCTGGCACCAGCGAGAGCACGCGGACCGAGGCGGCCGGCATCATGTAGGACTGATCGCGTCCTTGCAATGAGGTGTTCTGACTGACCTTGCTCTGCACCCGGTAGCTCAGTTTCAGCTCCGGCAGCTGCACGTCC
>DASXIR010000215.1:0-4848 GCA_036497895.1 Vicinamibacterales bacterium
CCCCCAGAAAACTCGGGAAGTCTCGTCTCGTACCAAAATCACTATCAGAAGACCGACGGCTACGGCGTGACCCACGCGTTCGACGTCCATTGGAAGATCTCGAATCTTCAGTCGCTCGCCGAGCGCCTGCTCGTGGCGGAGTTGTGGGACCGCCGCGTGTCCATACCTGCGCTTGGGCCGGGCGCGTTCACCGTTGACACCGCGTCGGCCCTGTTGCTGGCGCTTGTACATCGCGCCGGACATCACCCGGGCTCGAAAAACCTGCTGTGGCTCTACGATCTCCACGTGCTTGCGGGCGGGCTGTCCAGCGGGGAACAAGACCATGTCGTGGACGTCGCGCTCGATCGCGGGTTGGCCCGCATTGCGGCAGACGGTTTGTCGCTCGCACGGGACCGCTTTGGTGGCGTCGCCCTTGACGGGCTCATCTCCACGCTGCAGGCTATGCGGTGGCGCGACGACCACGTGCCGGCGATCGAGGAGCGGCTGACGCAGGCCGCAGTGCTGCGGCTCGATCTGGAAGCGCTGCCCAACTGGCGCACGCGAGGACGCTTGATTCGCGAACACCTGCTGCCTCCGGCCCGCTACATGCGCGCGCGATACGGAGTGCAGTCGAACGCGCTTGTTCCCGGTTTATACCTCTGGCGCGTTCTGCACGGAATGCCGAAGTGGCTCCGTCGTCGGAAGGAGGGCTGACGACGGTGGAAGGACCCCTCGACGAAGGCTTCGCGGCGCGCTCGGCGTATCAGCACGATGGATTCCGTGGACGAGTTCCACCACGCCGACCGCCGATAACGCGGCCGGTACGATTCAAAGTCGTCCTGCTGATGAACTGACCCACTACCCAGGAACTGAGAATTTGATCTCCGTCGTCGCGGCCAGCCTTCGGACGCGACATTGTGATCGCAGTTGAAAACTCCGGCTCTGCCGGATGGCACTCCGTGCTCGTGATTAGCAACTCGGGATCATCGGTTCAGCAGGAAACGTCGCGTAGAATGTCACGTCCTCTGAAGATCACGTCAACGTCGAAGCCGCCGTGGCGCTGTGACTAATGGGGTAGCCAGATGAGCGTGAAAAGGATCGTGCCGGACATCAAGTCGAAGCACCTCGACGCCAGCCGACAGTTCTACGTCGAGGTCCTGGGTTTGGAAGTCGCGATGGACATGGGCTTCATCGTGACATTAGTGTCGCCGAGCAATCCGACTGCTCAGGTGACTCTGATCAGGGATGATAATTCGTCGTCGATTCTTCCGCAGATAAGCGTCGAAGTCGCTGATGTCGATGACGTTCATTCGCGTGCGGTCTCGCGCGGGCTCGATGTCGTGTATCCCCTCACGAACGAACCTTGGGGTGTCCGGCGATTCTTCGTGACCGATCCGGACGGCACCGTCATCAACGTGATGAGTCATATTGGAGGAACCAAATCAGACTAGACCATCCGAGCCGCCGCTGAACTTCAACAGCGGACGGGACACCCCCCAAAGTGCGGCCGTCTTGACAAGCCTCCTTACGGACCTGTCGGGCGATGAGCTGACCACAACCATGGGATCACAAACTTCCATACGACGATCTCCGACAGAAAATCAATTAAGCTGCGCAGTTTCGGCGGACGAAGGTCATTTTGACAGGAGGTTGTATGAGGCTGACACCCTGCACGGCTCTTGTGACTTGTGTGGTGCTATTCGGTGCAGTGATGTTTGGCGGCATCCGTGCCGATGCAGCCGATCCCTGCTCGATGCTGACTGCAGGTCAGGCGACGGCGGCTTTGGGCGTGCCGCAAGCCAAAGCCTCGAGCGGCGCTAATCGGTGCATCTGGACGCCTACGAAGTACAAACAGGGAGCAGGCGAAAGTGTGACGATGCGAAGAAGGGCAACGTGTATTTCTCCGTGGCGGTGCATGGCTTGCCGATCGACCAGACGATAGCCGTGGAGCAGTCACTGGCCAAACAGGTCATTCCCTGAGCGAGCACGCGGGCCTTCTGAAACGGCGGTATGCCTTATGAAACCTCAACCATCAGACGACGTCACGCGGGTTTTGCTGCTGGTCCTGCTGATCGGGCTGCTGCTGGTCGGCAGCTTCTGGACACTGCTGCCGTTTCTTGGCGCCCTGGTCTGGGCGGCCACGATCGTGGTCGCCACCTGGCCTCTGCTGCTGCTCGTGCAGCGGAAGACCGGGGGCCGACGTCCGGTCGCGGTTTTCATCATGACGGCCCTGATCCTGCTGGTGTTCATCGTCCCTCTGGCGGTGGCGATCAACGCGCTGCTCAGCGCCGGGGGAAGCCCGGCGCTGCTGCAGGACTTCATCGTCCGCGGCCTGGGTGAGCCGCCCGCGTGGATCGCCCGCGTGCCGCTTGTTGGCAATCAAGTCACCGCTCGGTGGCAGGAACTCGCCGCGGGCGGACCGCAAGCCATCGCCGATTTCGCCAGGCCGTATGCGCGCAGCGCCGCCGCATGGGTGATCTCGATCACCGGCGGCATCGGCCGGTTGATCGTCCAGTTCGTGCTGATTCTGGCGCTGACCGCGATCCTCTACGCGCAGGGCGAGACGGCGGCCGGCGGAGCGCTGGCATTTGGACGGCGCATCGGCGGCGAGCGCGGCGAAGGGGTCATCCGCCTCGCCGGCCAGGCGATTCGCAGCATCGCACTCGGCGTCATCGTGACGGCGCTCGTGCAATCCGTCCTCGCCGGCGCCGGGCTGTGGGTGAGCTCGGTGCCGCATGCCGGGTTGCTCACGGCGATCATGTTC
Source organism: Vicinamibacterales bacterium (assembly GCA_036497895.1). Lineage (GTDB taxonomy): Bacteria > Acidobacteriota > Vicinamibacteria > Vicinamibacterales > CAVVIG01 > CAVQFC01. The sequence continues at coordinate 2,744 of DASXIR010000215.1, forward strand.
GCGCTGGGCATCGCGCAGCTCGGGCCGCTGCCCGTCCTGATCCCCACGATCGCCTGGCTGTACTGGAGCGGCAACGCCGCCTTCGCCACGGGACTGTTGATCTGGGGGCTGCCGGTCGCTGCGCTCGACAATGTGGTCCGTCCGATTCTCATCCGTCGAGGTGTGCAGCTGCCGATGTTGCTCATCATCGGCGGGGTCATCGGCGGCTTGATCAGTTTTGGCGTGCTTGGCCTCTTCATCGGGCCGGTGTTTCTCGCCGCCACCTATACGCTGGCGCGTGAATGGGTAGCCATGCCGCCGGACGAAAGCGCTGACGCGGCGGTGGTGGTGCCGCCGCGCTGATTGCAAAACGCAGCCTCGCTGAGTGTTTCGCCGGCCTATTTTCCGCTGACGACCGGCAGCGAGATGAAGCTCGCCGCCTCCAGGCTGTGATAAATCCGCTGCGTCGCCTTCACGTAGTCCGCCGGACGCGCGAAGAAGATGTTCGGAACGAACGTCTGCGGATTCCGGTCGTAGAGTGGGAACCAGCTCGATTGCACCTGGATCATGATCCGGTGTCCCGGCTGGAACACGTGATTGACGGTCGGCAGACCGAACGTGTATTTGAGCGGGGTGTTCGGCGTGATCGCCCTGGCGGTGGTGAAGCTCTCGCGATAACGTCCACGGAAAATGTCCATGGACACGCTGAGCTGATAGCCGCCCATCTCCGGCTGGCTCGGTACTTCGTCCGGATAGACATCGATGACCTTGACCACCCAGTCGCTGTCGCTGCCGCTGGTGGACGCCATCAGGTTCACGATCGGCGCGCCCGCGATGTGAACCGGTTCGGTGAGCGGCGGCGTCACGTACGACAGGACGTCGGGGCGATCGGCCACGAAGCGCTGATCGATCAGCAGCCAGCGCTGCCACACTGACCCGTCCGCGAACCTCGCCGGACGCGGAACATAACTCACCGGCTTCGACGGATCGGACACGTACTCGTCAAACGCCGTCCGGCCGGCTCCGCCCGGCGAAGGTCTGGTGAACGAGAGGCCGAAATCGCCGGTCAGATAAAGCGGCTTCGATTTGGCGGCACAGCCATCGTCGCAGGCCTGCGGCCACTGCTTGAACCGATCCCAGTGATTCTCGCCGGTGTTGTAGATGAACACCGGTGGCGTGTCCGCCTTCGGCGCGCCGTCTTTCAGATACTGATCGAAGAACGGCTTCAACACGTCGCGGCGGAATTCCAGTGCGGTGTCGCCGTTCAAATGCAGCGGGCCGAGAGTCGACCCGTCGTAGTTGACGCCGCTGTGCCGCCAAGGGCCCATCACGAGGTAGTTCATGTCGTTCCGGCCGTCCTTTGGTTCGGTCGTCAGGTAGCTGTGGATGGCGCCCCACATGTCCTCCTGATCCCACAATCCCTGAATCCACATCGTCGGCACCTTGAGCGGCTGCTTGCCCATGATGGTGTCGAGCGCCTGCTCGGACCAGAAGGTGTCGTACGACGGATGCTCGGCCATTTTCCGCAAGAAGGGAAACTCCGCGAGGCCGTTGGCGATGGCGAAGTCGCCCGCCGATCCGGCGCGCCGGAAATTCTCGTAGTCGTCGTAGCCCTGACGAACGAGCGAGTTGCCCGATCCGCGTGCCGTCGTCTGCTCTGCGATGTAGTCGAAATTCGGCTGACGGAAGGCGCCGTAGTGGAACCAGTCGTCGCCCATCCAGCCGTCCACCATCGGACTCTCGGGCGCCGCCACCTTCAACGCCGGATGGGGATTGATCAGGGCCATCACGACGGTGAAGCCCTCGTACGAACTGCCGATCATCCCGACCTTGCCGTTTGATTCCGGAACGTTCTTCACGAGCCATTCGATCGTGTCGTAGGCGTCGGTGGAATGATCGACCGCCGTTGGATTCAGCGGTCCGCGCAACGGCCGCGTCATCACGTAGTCACCTTCCGACCCGTACTTGCCGCGCACGTCCTGAAACACGCGAATGTAGCCGTCACGCGTGAACACTTCATCGCCCTGCGGCAGCGTCGCCAGCATGCGCGGCGACTCATGTCTGGTCGCGCGCTGGGCCGCGTTGTACGGCGTTCGCGTCAGCAGAATCGGCGCTCCTTTCGCGCC
>DASXIR010000216.1:0-40474 GCA_036497895.1 Vicinamibacterales bacterium
GTCAGCGGCCGAACAGCTGGTGGACGCGATGCTGGTGACTGGCTTCCCATACGACGTGCACACACGTGTCGAGGAGATCGTCGGCCTGTTCGCCGCGTTCGTGGGCCAGGCCCGCGCCGTCCGTCGCCTCGGATCGGCCGCCATCGACCTCTGTTGGGTCGCCACCGGCCGCATGGACGCATTCTTGGAAACCGATCTGAAGCCCTGGGATATCGCCGGCGGCGGATTGATTGTCGCGGAGGCCGGCGGCCGCATCACCGGCATGGACGGGGCGCCGTTCCGATCGCGCGGCGGCGACGTCGTTGCCACCAACGGACACCTGCACGACGCCATGCTCGATACCATCCGGTCATTTCGCGCCGGTCGTGCTCTCAAAGTGACGGACTGATACCGCTCAGAGACAGCCACGCGCGGAGCCAGGCGGTTTGCCGCTGGTTTTAGTTCCGCATGCTGGCATCGCTTCTGCTACCGATCGTCCTCGAGGAGACTCTTCGATGCGACGACCAGCCCGATTCGGATTGAAATTCTCGATCATTCTTGCGTTGGCAACGGTACTCCTGCGCCCGTCGGTGGCGTCAGCTCAACAATCCGTGGATTTCTACCTCGGCGGATTCGTGCCGCAGTCGCTGGGCTCCCGCGATGTCAACGACGTGCTGGTTCAGGACGCGTCGTTTCTCGACTTCGGCAGCTTCACCGGCTTTACCTTCGGCGGCGATTTCCTGATCGCGCTCGGCGACAAGTTCGACGCGGGGCTCGGAGTCGGCTACTACCAGCGCTCGGTCGTCGCATCCGATCAATTCAGCGAATTCGCGGACACAGGGGCTCCCATTCTGGCGACGCTGCAACTGCGCATCGTGCCGTTCAACGCGACCATGCGCTGGCTGCCGCTCGGCCACAATCACGGCGTGCAACCCTATGTCGGCGCCGGGGTCGGCGTCTTCAGCTGGCACTACAGCGAGAACGGCGATTTCGTGGCCAACGACAACGTCACCATTATTCATGGCAACTTTGCCGGCAGTGGCTCGGCGGTCGGACCAGTGATTCTCGGTGGCGCCCACTTCCCGATCACTCGCAGCGTGGGACTCGGCGGTGAGATTCGCTATCAGTGGGCTGAGGGTGACTTACCAGCCGACCAGGGCTTTGCCGGCAGCAAGATCGGCCTCGGCGGATTCAACTATCTGCTGACGTTCCATTTCAAGTTCTGAGCGCCGCGGCACGGTCCGTTTGTAGAGGGCGAGACCGGCGCCCTCGCAGGTTCTCTGATAGCCCTTCAGAAACGATGGATGCTCGCGCGCGAGGTGCGCGAGCATGTCGCCGCCCTCGGCCTTTTCCTCGATCAGGATCCAGTTCGCGAAGGGCCACGGATTTTCGAGCGCCGCCAGCCAGATGTCGCCGTTGCCCTCGTGCAGGAAGTCACGCAGGGCGAAACCGGCTGCGGACGCTTCCTGCATGTAGTGGCCGAGCGAGCCCATGCTCGCCATGATCTTCGCGCCGCCGCCCGGAGCACCTAGACACGCCGTCACCTGCGCACGCAGTGGCTGATTCGGTCGATCCCACTGCGCTTCCACCACCATCGGCGCCGACAGATCGAGAGGACGAAGGTCGTAGGCGGCGAGCACGAGAAGCGCGACGGCGCCGGCGGTCCGCATTCGCCGCCGGGGCACCGCGCCAGCGAGCACACCGGACCCGATCGCTTCGATGACGATCAGCGGCACCATGTACCGGATGCGGAACGGGTGGCCTTTGACGAACGCGGCCCAGGGGATTGCAGCGGTAGCGACGAGAGCGAGCGCGATGAGCGCATCGGGACGACGGCGCGTCAGACCCCGGACAGCGAGGAGTACGGCGCCGACTGATCCGGCCGCGATCAGGAGGGCGCCGCTCAGCAGTCGAGTGCCCCACGCGATCTCGTCCACGGCCAGCCACGGGTGCCCGAGCGCTTTGTTCTCCGGAACGAAGAAGTCGCTGGACACGAACCATTGCCCGACCACGACGCGGCTGAAGATCGCGAACCCGACCAGGGCTAGTCCGGGGTACATAGCGATCGCGGCGACGCGTCGAACCGCGGCGATCATCGGCTCGCCGTGGCGCCAGCGCGCCCATACGGCACCGGCCAGCGCGCACGCGGTCACCGTCCACGCCTCGTATCTCGTCAGACAGGCTGATGCGAGGAGGAGGCCGACCATCGAGGTGCTGGGGGCTGGGTGCGAGGTCCGAGGTGCGGGGTGCGATGTGCTTGGTGCCTGGTGCGTCGTGCGGGAGGCTTCACGAGTCCAGGCCATCAGCGCCGCGACACCGACCGTGATCGTCGCGAGCAACAGCGGCTCGGTCATCGGCGTTGCCTGCAGATACAGGACGTTCGGGTTGCACGCGAACACGATCGCTGCCGCGATCGCAGCCGGCGTCGAGGTCGTCAATGTCCAGACGATCCAGGCAATCGCCCCGGTGGTGACCCCGTAGGACGCCACCGAGATCGCGACCGCCGACGCGCCGGTGCGATAGAAGAGATCAATCTGGACCGGAAGAGCGTTGAGCAGATGGGGGAGCGGCAGCCAGACCGCGCCGATCTGCTGCCAGCCCGGCGTGATGCTGTCGAAGATCCGCCGCGCCACGATCAAGTGCCCGCGCGCATCGTAGTGACTGAGCGTCAATCCGAGGCTGTGATAGCGCCACGCCACCAGCATCCCGCCGATCGCGGCGATCAACGTCACGACGACCGGCAGGAGCCGCGACCGGTCGGACGGTATAATCACCCGATCATTCTATGAGCAGATTCGTCGAGTCGGTCCGAACGCTCGCGCTGGCGCTCGGCGCACCCGGTCTCATCCTCGTCGCATTTCTCGACTCGTCGTTCCTGCCGTTGCCGGGCATCACCGACGTGCTGCTGGTCGTGATGGTGACCCGTCGTCCGGGCGCGCTGTTTGGGTACGTGGCGGCGACGGTCGGCGGTTCGATCGCTGGGTGCCTGGTCCTGCACTATCTGGGCAAGAAAGGCGGGGAAGCACTGGTGCGGCAGCGCTTCGGCGGCGAGAAAGTCGAAGGCGCGCTCGCGACGTTGCAACGCTACGGCGTGATGGCGGTTCTGGTCCCGTCGATCCTGCCGCCGCCGGCGCCGTTCAAGATCTTCGTGCTCCTGGCGGGCGTGGTCGGCATCAGTGCCACCCGGTTCGCCATCGCGATCGCGATCGGGCGGGGCGCACGTTACCTGGTGCTCGGACTGCTGGCGGTCAAGTACGGCGAACAGGCGCAAATCTACATGCACGACCACGGGGCCGCGGTCTCGTTGGCGGTGGTCGCCGTCCTGATCGTGGGGTTTGCGGCGTATCTTCTGGTGGCCAATCGCCGGAGCCACAAGAACCGATAAACTAACCGCATGATCGATTTGAGCGTCGTCATCCCGATTCGGAATGAGGCGCCCTCGCTCGTCGAGCTGCATCGTGAGCTGACCGAGACGCTGGAGGCGTCCGGCCGCTCGTACGAAGTCATCATCGTGGACGATGGCAGCAGCGACGAGGGGTTCACGATCCTGGCGCGTCTGCAGGCGGCGGACTCGCGGCTGCGGGTGATTCGGCTCCGCCGTAACTTCGGTCAGACCGCCGCCTTCGCCGCCGGCTTCGCGCATGCGCGCGGCCGCCTGATCGTCACGTCCGACGGCGACCTGCAGAACGATCCTCGCGACATCCCGGCGATGGTCGCGATGCTCGAAAGCGGCTTCGACATCGTCTGCGGCTGGCGCAAGGATCGAAAAGACAAGTTCATCTCGCGGCGCCTGCCGTCGATGATGGCGAACGGTCTGATTTCGGTCGTGACCGGAGTCCACCTGCACGACTACGGCTGCTCACTGAAGGTGTTTCGCGCCGAGATCGTCAGGGAGATGAAGCTCTACGGCGAGATGCATCGATTCCTGCCGGCGATCGCCAGCGAGCAGACGTCGAGCATCGGCGAGATGGTGGTCAACCACCGTGCGCGGAAGTACGGGCAATCCAAGTACGGCATCGGGCGCACCGTTCGGGTCATCCTGGATCTGCTCACCGTCAAGTTTTTGCTGAGCTATGCCACGCGTCCGCTGCAGATTTTCGGCCTCGTCGGCCTGGCGATGGGTTTTCTCGGCGCGCTCATCAGCGGGTGGCTGGTGGTCGAGTGGTGGCGCGATGTGACGTCCCTGGCGAACCGTCCGTTGCTTCTGCTCGGAATTCTGTTGATTTTCACCGGCGTTCAACTGGTCACGCTCGGTCTGCTCGCCGAGATGCAGGCCCGCACTTACCACGAGTCCCAACAGAAGCCGACTTACGTAATCCGCGAGGTCCTGGAATCCAACCGGACGGCCGCGACGTAAGTAAGTTGGCCGGGTACACGTACATAGCGTGAATTTAGGGCTTGACGATCGGCGTGCAGTTTCGTATGCTGACCGCTCCCTCACACCCGCCGACAGGCCTCCCAGCCTTTGTCGCGGACGATTGTAAGGTTCGTACGTACGCTCAATCGGTTCAACCGACACTTATTGCGGTAGGAGTTTATGAAGCTGAAGTCTCTTCTAACAGTGTTGTGTACGCTTGCGCTGCTCGGCGCGACCGCGTGCCAGAAGGACAGCGCGACGCGTCCGTCTGATGATCTGCAGGCCTCGTCTGGGAGCGCGGCCGTGACCGATGCGAGCACTGGCGTCTCCGTCACGTCGCCTCAGTTGACGACTCCAACCGCGAACCAGATATTCAAGTTCGCCGATCAACCGCTGACGCTGACGGTGAAGGACGGCGCCCACACCGGCAAGTCGGCAGCGACCTACACGTTTGAAGTCGCGACCGATTCGGCGTTCACCGCCAAGGTCTACTCGAACGCTGCGGTCGCCGAGGGCCCCGGATCCACCTCGCAGAAAATCGACACGCTGCCCGGACCCGCGGCCAAGACGTATTACTGGCGCTCGCGGATGACGTCAGGAGCGGCAGTCAGCCAGTACACGACGATCCGCAGCTTCAGCGTCGGCGCCCAGGTCGTGATCCAGGCACCGCAGGTTTCGACGCCAGCCTCCGGCGCCACGCTGGGCTCGAACGGGACGATCTCGGTCGTGAATGCGAGCCGAACCGGTTCGGTCGGCACGATGACCTATCGCTTCGACGTCTCCGATTCCTCCGCCTTCACGAACATCGTCTTCACGGCGTCGACGCCGGAGCAGCCCGGCGTGACAGGCGTGAGCATGACGACCAAGCTCGTCTCGAACGCCACCTACTACTGGCGTGCGCAGGTGACCGATTCGGCGTCCGGGGTCGTCAGTCCGTACTCGACGACGGCGACGTTTAGATTCGTCCCGTTCTCGATGACCGACGCCACCATCGTCAGTTCGCCGCCGGATCTTGGCTCGTGGGCGGAGACGGCGACGATCACAAACGTGACCTTCACCAACGAGTTCCTCGTGGACTTCGATCGCCGCGATGGACCGAACCGTTGGGGTGACACGCCGTTCGGCGAAGGCGCTCTTCAATACACGCTCGGCATGTGCGGGAACATCAACAATCACTGGTACTGTTCGGCGGTGGTCCAGTTCTGGTACGGACGTGAGCTTTCGGCGTCGGGTTCGCAGTTCGAAGTCGCCTCCCAATGGTTCTACGATCCGGCCCGGTGGGGACCGATGACCGGGTACCAGCCCGAGCAGGGCGAGACTGTCGGATTGTTCGTCGCCTCCGGCAACCTCCGGAACGCCGGGTACACGCAAGCGAGTTGCCCGAGCTTCTGCGAGCGCTCGAATGTCCAGTTCGTCAACTGGGGCGCCAATGGCGCGCTGAACGCCGCGGTGAAGACCGCGTTCAAAGGTCTCCGCCGGTAGGTCGCGCTCGGATTTCGTTCGTCGACGTGAAGCCAGGGACGTTGCCGTCCCTGGCTTTTTTCTTTCCCGCCTGCGGTATCCTATCGACGCCGTGTCGCACACTTCCGCATGACGAGATCGGTGATGCGATTCGCGCTCGGTGCGGTCGCGCTCGCCGCCACGCTTTACCTTCTGCCCGCGTCCGTTCAGATTGTCGCGTGGCCTTCCAGCGGACCCGAGCGGATCGCATTGCTGCCACCGCTGGCTCGTGCGTGGTGGTCGCTGCTGGCCGGCATCACGCTGTTCAGCGCGCTTGCGGCCACGGTTCGCCACGACCCGCAACGATTCGATCATCTGTCGCGCGCAGTGCTGCCGCTGGCACTGCTGCTGGCGTGGCTGATTCCGTTTCTGCCATGGCTGCCCGATCGGGCGCCGCTGCTGCTGACACTTGCGGGACCGCTCCGATGGGTGATTGCGGTCGCCGCGATCGGCTGGACGGTGTCACGCCTGTGGCCCGCGTGGACGTGGCCTCGTGTCGGGTTGCCCCGCGCCGCCATCTTCGTGGTCAGCCTGCTGCTGTATGCCGGTCTGGGTCTGCGGTTCACCGCGGCGGCTGGTTTTGGCGGTGACGAGCCGCACTATCTCGTCATCACGCACAGCCTGTTCGCGGACCACGACCTGGACATCGCCAACAACCATGAACGGCGCGACTACAAGGCGTTTTACGCCGGCGAGCTCCGGCCGGACTACCTGCAACGATCGCAGAGTGGGCAGATCTATTCGATCCATGCGCCCGGCCTGCCGCTGGCACTCGTGCCTGCGTACGCCGTCGCTGGCGCGTTCGGAGCGGTCGTCGCAATTGCGGTGCTGGCGGCGCTGACCGCGCTGGCGGTGTTCGATCTGGCGGCAGCACTGACCAGCGCCGGCACCGCGACGCTCGTCTGGATCGGCACGTGCCTGACGGTGCCGTTCGTCCCGCATGCGTGGCTGATATATCCCGAATTGCCCGGTGCCTTGATCGTCGCGTGGTCGGCGCTTTGGCTCTGGCGTGGCGACGCGTCGCCGTGGCGCGCGTTGGCGCACGGCGCGGTGCTCGCATCGTTGCCCTGGCTGCATACCAAGTTCATCGTCCTGCTCGCGCTGCTGGCGGCTCTACAGGCGCTGCGTCTATGGCCGCGGATCAAAGCGGTGGCGTTTCTATCGACACCAATCGCGGTGTCGCTGATCGCGTGGTTGTATTTTTTCTATCGGACTTACGGCACGCTGGATCCCGAGGCGCCGTACGGGAGCTCGACGCAGTTGAACGTGCTGATCCAGAACATTCCGCACGGCCTGCTCGGCCTGCTCTTCGACCAGAAGTTCGGCGTCGTGGCGTACAGCCCGGTCTATCTGCTGGCCCTCGTCGGGCTGATCTTGATGTGGAAGGACGCCGCGCTCAGGATGTATGCGTTGAGTCTGGTTGCAGTAGCCGGGGCATTTCTCTTGAGCTCGACGCGGTTCTACATGTGGTGGGGAGGTTCGAGCGCACCGGCGAGATTCTTCGTGCCGGTCATCCCTTTGCTCGCGCCGATGATTGCGGTCGCGATTGATCGCCTCAAGGGACTCGCCGGTCGAGCGGCCGTCGCGGGTCTTCTCACAGTCAGCGTCGTGATTGCCGGCATCTGTGTCGCTCAGCCCAAGGCGCCTTTTCTTTTCAACGATCCACACGGTCTCTCGGCGCTGGTGCAGGCCGCCCAGGGAGCCGCGCCGCTGAATCTCGGTTTGCCGGTCTTCACCGAAGAAGACTGGTTCCGGCCCCTTGGCGTCCTGGTCGGCTGGCTGGCGGCGTTCGGAGCGGGCGTGTTCGCGGCGCAGTTCGCGATCCGTTCACGGCGGATTCGCTCGACCTGGGGAGCGGCGGCGACGACGGTGTTCGTGTTTGGCGCGACTGCCAGCGCTTTCGAGGGAGGCCGCACCGTCGTCCACGATGCCAATCGGCGAGCCGCGGTGGCGTTGAATGGTCAACTCGCCGCCCTGCGCGAGTTCGATGCGGCCCGGCTGCGAGCGGTGGACCTTCATACTTGGCGGCGCCTGTCGGGTGCGTCGCTGTACTCGGCCCTCACGCTGGCGATAACGCGGCAGGGCGAGTCTGCGTCGCCCGGAACAGCGGGCGAGGTCGGACCTCCATTCGAGCTACCCGAAGGCGAGTACGAAGCGCGTGTATGGCTCGACGGCGTCTCGACCCGTGGCGGCGAACTGACGGCGAGTCTGGGGCCGCGGGTGGTCCTGGGTCGCTCGACGGCGCCGTTCGCGAGTCCGGCGATCGTGCGCTTCCGTACGGTGGTACCGGCGCCGATCCGCGTCACGCTCAGCGATCCGTTGGCGGCAGCGGCCTGGCGGCGAATCGAAGTCGCGCCGCTGGCGCTCGCTGCCGGAGCCGCGCGATCGGGAATCCACGTTACCGGGGTGGAGGCGATCGACGGGCGCGCGAACGCGTACATGGTCTACCAGGATGACCACGCGTATCCGGAAGGCGGTGTGTTCTGGTCACGCGGAACCGAGACGACCCGGTTGACCCTCGTGCCGGACGGAGCGACGCAGCTCCATCTGATCCTGCTGGTCGGTCCCACGGGCGGACTCGTGACGCTCGACGTCGCCGGAGAACACCTCGAGATCGACATGTCGGCGAACGAGACGCGTGACGTTACTGTGCCGCTGCCGCCCGGTCTCGTTACAGTCCCGATGTCGGTGCGATCATCGCGCGACTTTCGTCCGGCTGACGTCGACCACGCCTCGGAAGATCGGCGCCGTCTCGGCTGTCAGGTCAGGCCGCGGATCGGCGTGCCCTAGCCAGCCCAGCCAATTCCAGAGTCCCATCGATCCACCACTGAGAAGACACCGAGTCTCAGAGGTCTGAGATCGGTTCCCCGGAGCCGCGCAGAGAATCAACGACGATTCGGCGGTCATGGCCAGCGTCGCTGGCCGTGCGGTAGGCGCGGCGCCCGTCGAATCGAAGTCTCGGTGTCTCTGTGGCCCCGTGGTTCGAGCCGGCGGCCCCGGTCGCCACGCCCTGTCAAAAGGCTCCCTAAACTCCCGCGGCGACCGATCCGATAGAAGCCCTGTGCAGGAGCGCGCATCTATGGCGAGAAGGATCCTGGCTGTCGGGAGTCTGCTGGTGTGTGCCGTGGCGCTGACGGCATGCGAGGCGTCAAAAAGCTCGAATCCGCTGAGCCCCTCGGTCGCCGGTCCGATTCCGGGGATTAACATCACCGCGCCGTCCACGGTCGATCCGCAGAACGGCGTCAAGATCGCCATGGACAAGCAGCCGGTCACCTTGTCGATCTCCAATGCCGGCAGCAATGGTCCGCGTCCGTTGAACTATCTTTTCGAAATCGCCACCGACGCCAATTTCAACACCAAGGTGTTCACGCGCGACAGCGTCACGCCAGGAACCAATGGCAAGACGACGCTGACGCTTCCCGATCCTCTTGCGACCGGGCATACCTATTTCTGGCGGACCCGCGCGCAGGACGGCGCCAATACCGGTCCGTATTCATCGGTCGCCAGTTTCACCGTCTTCACGCCGATCGTGATCAACGATCCGGTCCTCGTGTCTCCGGCTGCTCTCGCCGTTGTCGACAGTATCCGTCCGGCTTTCGTCGTGACCGACGCGGTGCGCAGCGGTCCCGCCGGCGCCATCAGCTACCTGGTGGAAGTCGCGGACTCAGATTCGTTTGCCAACAAGATCACGTGGACGGCGCCCGAGCAGGCGACCCAGACGACGCTGAATACGCCGTCGGATTTGGCATACGCCAAGACTTATTTCTGGCACGTGCGAGCCTACGACCCAACCACGCTGGGTCCGTTTTCGCCGACCCGCGCATTTACGACCCCGGCCGCGCCGGTGGTGGTGGCGCCGACACCGGTAGCGGGGGGTGCGGCAAACGACGCCGTCAACCTGGGCCTGGCCACCGTCTACAACTCGCCGCAGGACGTTGCGAGTTGGCCGGCGACAGCGACCATCACGCGGCTGGATCTCGGGACCGGCGGCGTCCACGTGGACTTCACGAAGAAAGACGGCGTCGGCAGCTGGCCCGATGTGCCCTTCGGCGCGCCGGGCGATTCGCTGGAGTACACGCTCTGGATCGTCCTGAACATCAACGGCCGCTGGTACACCTCGGGCTGCATCGAGTTCTGGCGTGGCCTCGACCGCAACGGCGGACCACCGTCGGCTTACGGTCAGAACTGGTACTACGATCCGATCCGGTGGGGCGTGATGGCTGGATACCAGCCGCAGCCGGGCGAGATGGTGGGCTTCTTCGTGACGTCCGGCGATCAGCGTAATAACGGCGCGTTCAAGATCAAGGAACGGTCGAATGTGGTGCTGGTGCCGTTCCCGTCAGGGTCCGGAGTCTTCCCGTTTTAAGACGCCTTGACTGTTTACGGACCAGCCGGGTAGTGTGAGCTATCCCAGCTTGAGTTGCTCCAGTTCCATCCGGATATCGCGGGCGTCTGTCACCGTGGCGCTCGCGTTCCTCGCGAGTGCCTGCGGAAGTTCTTCGACTTCTCCCACCAGCGGTCTGGCGATTTCGTGCCCCGTCGTGCCGACCCAGCAATCGACCAACGGCAAGGACGCGATCGTCTCGTTCGGATTGCCGGCGGTGTCGGGGGGCACTTCGCCGTTAGGCGTGCCGACCTGCTCCCCGGCGAGCGGGACCGTGTTCACGATCGGTTCAACGTCGGTGACTTGCTCGGTCACCGACGCGGCGGCGCATTCGAGCAGCTGCGCCTTCCCGGTGACCGTGACCAAGGGGCCGACGCTGGCCTTCACGCGCTTCTTCGCGTTCGGAGACAGCATCACGGCCGGCGAGGTGCCTTCCGAAGGTCTGGCGGCCGTCCAGAAGCTCCAGCCTCGCCTGATCGACTTTTTCCTGAGCTACCCGACTGACCTCGGTCGCGATCTGGCCATCCGCTACCAGGCCCAGGCGCAGATCGATCTCGGTGTGCAGAATGAAGGCGTGCAGGGCGAGCAGACGAAAGACGGACTGATTCGACTGCCGACAACCATCGCTGGCGGTGACAAGTATCAGGTGATGCTGCTGATGGAGGGCGCAAACGATCTGGGTGGCGGGACTCCTTCGATTCTTCCGGCCGTCCAGAATATCCAGCTCATGATCCAGCTGGCCAAGAGCTCCGGCCTCAAGGTGATCCTGGGTAACCTGCCGCCGCAGAATCCGAACGCCTGCATGGGTAGCACCGCGCCCCCGGGTTGCGTTCCCGGTCGTACTGCCGGAGCGCCCTACGTGACGACCTACAACGCGTACCTCCCCGGCATCGCCGCAGCCGAAAGCGTGCCCTTCGTGGACGTGTATGCGGCGTTCCACGGCGATGTGACGACGCTGATCGACAACGACGGGCTGCATCCGACCGCCCTCGGCTATCAGACCATCTCGGCCGCGTTCCTGACGGCGATTGAAAAGTCGTTCGAAGTATCGGCCGCCTCGAGTTCCATCTTCCGCTCGACATTTTTTCTCACGGCGCCCAGACGCCGCTGACGACGGTCGGATAGACTGCGCGAACCGGTGCGGTGATGCCGACTTCACACGATCGCCGTTCGCGCAGAAACGCCCTCATGTTCGTGGCGATGCTCGCTGGCGTCACCGCCGGGGTGATCGGCGCGCGGCATCTCGATCCCGTCCCACAAGGCGTGCGCGTCCAGTACTTCGCAAACGCCAACCCGGCCGGCGGACCGGAACTCTCCGGCATCGATCGCGAGCCGGCCACCGAGAGTGTGTTCTCAGACTGGAGCGGACGCCCTACGCTGTCGTTCACGGCGATCTGGAGTGGGTGGCTGCTCGCACCAGACGAGGGTCGCTATACCTTCGGTCTGAGCGCGGATCAGTCGGCGACGCTCGAAATCGATGGCGAGGTGGTGGCCGACACGCGACGGACCCGGGCTCGCGTGCCGGTCACGGGCACGATGACGCTTCAACGCGGACCTCACTCGCTGTTCCTGCGCTACGTTCATGACGCCGGTGTGCCGGCATTGTCGGTGTCCTGGTCGCAGGCCGACAGCTCGCTGGAACCGGTGCCCGTGTGGGCTCTCCGGACGCGGCAGATTTCGTACCGGCGGTTTGCGACAGACCGGGTGCTCGACGCGGCCGAAGCGGCGAGCAGCGTCGCGCTCGTGCTGGCCGTCCTGTGGGCCGCGTGGACCGTGTGGGGAACGGCACTCACGTCGCTCGGCACGCGATGGATCGGCGTCGGCGTCGCACGTCCACTGCTCTGCGTCGTGGCCGGATCGATGGTGCTGAATGTGATTGGCATCACCTGGGGACTGCCGCAAGGCGACTGGGTCGGCGACGAACTTGGTCCGTTCTTCGTGCTCGATGCTCTCGCGCACCGGTTCGGTCGCGGCTGGTTCACGATCTATCCACCGTTTCACTATTACGTGTTGACCCTCGCGTACGCGCCAGTCTTCGCCGCGAGCTGGCTCGGATTCATCGGCCTTCACACCACCCTGGCGCACGGGCTGATGGCCCTCAGCGGCCGGCTGGTGAGCCTGTTGATGGCGGCCGGAATGATCGTGGCCGTCTTCGTCGGCGGCCGGCGGACGTTCGGATCGCGCGCCGGGCTGTTTGCGGCGGCGTTGTTCGCGCTGGCCACGCCGTTCGTCTACAGCGCGAAGACCGCAAACGTGGACGTGCCGTACCTGTTCTGGCTGGCGCTGTCGCTGGCGTGCTACCTCGGGATTCTGACGGACGGCTCGCTGGCGGCCTACATCGGATGCGTCGTGACCGCCACGCTCGCCGTCTGCACGAAGGATCAGGCGTACGCGTTCTGCGCCGGCATGGCGCCAGTTGTCTTGTTCGAACTGTGGAGGAAGGCGAGCCGCGCGAATGTGCCGCGGCCGATGTGGCGGGCCATCACCGACCGGCGCGTCGCGGTCGCCGTAGTCGCCCTCGTCTTGACGTTCGTGGTCGCCGAGAACCTTGTGTTCAACCTGTCCGGATTTCTGCAGCACGTCGCTACGATCACGGGCCGCCAGGTGTCGGCGTATCAAAGCTTCGCTCCGACCGTGAATGGTCGGTTGTCCCTGCTAGTCCTGACCGGACATCTCGTCGAGTTGAGTTGGGGCTGGCCGGCGTTTCTCGTCTGCGCTCTCGGCCTTGGATGGGCGTTGACCTCGCCTGCGGATCGGCGCGCGGCGATCTGGCTGCTCGTGCCGGCGTTGTCGTACTACCTGGGCTTCATCAACGTCGTGCTCTACAACTACGACCGTTTCGTGTTGCCGCTGTGTCTGGTGCTGGCCCTGTTCGGTGGTTTCGCCATCGATCGACTGACGGCCGCCTGCACCTCATATCGCTCGTGGCGGCTTGCGGCGTCCGGAGTCCTGCTGATCTACACGCTGCTGTACAGCGGAACAGTCGATGCACTGATGGTGCGTGATTCGCGGTACGGAGTCGAACGGTGGCTGGCGGACCATGTTCGCGAGGGCGACCTCGTCGGGACGACCGGCATCGCGAGGTACTTGCCGAGACTCGACCCATTCGCGACCGTCGATCTGGACCGGCCGGAAACATTGACGAAAGCGTTGCCGCGATTCTGCATCGTGAACGCGGACTATACGAGGAGCGAGGCGGTCGAGACTCCGCTCGGCCAGGTGATCGCTCAGTTGGAGAGCGGCGCCGCCGGCTACCGGCTGGTGTTGCGGGCCCGGTCGTCGAGCCCCTGGCCGTGGCTGCCGGGCGCGCATCCGGATCTGGTCGGCGATCGGCTCGACCTGAACTCGACATCGTTTCTTCGGAACATCAATCCGACGATCGAGATTTTCGAACGGCGATGAACCATATCCCGCACGCCAGCCAGGCCACGCCGAGCGGCGCCAGACTGGCGTGACCGTCGAGCCCAAGCTTCATGCCCAGGTTGAAGGCGGCCTTGGGTTCGTGGTGGCCGCGGAAGTCGAGGTCGACACCGCCCGAGGCCACGCTCTGCGTGTTGATCGAGAGGTCGCCGTCGCGGAACGCCGGGAGCATGAATTCCTCGACCGGCTGCCTGATATTGGCCGGCGGCAATGGCATCGTCGACACCGCAACCAGCGTTACGGCGATGCCGTAGGCGCTGAAGGCGGCAAGCAGCCATCGACTGGCGGCGGGGAGTGCCGTCCAGAGGATCGCCAGGCCGATGCAGAGAAACGGGATGGCGGGAGCGGCATGGCGCGGACCGTATGACCAGCCGCCTTCCCAGTAGAAGTAGCTGGCATTGAGCAGGATGAAGTACGCGCTGATCGCCAGGGCAAGGAGAGCGCCCAGGCGGACGTGGATCGCTCCGCTGACTTCCCGCCCGCGCGACCGCAGCATCAGCAGCAGGAGTCCAAGCGGCGCCACCGCCAACGTTGGCGCCAGAGGAAGCAGTCCACGATAGCTGCCGAACAGGATCCGCCTGAGGCGAATCATCTTCGGGAGGCTGACGCCGAACACGCCTTCCTGCATGCCGGCGTAGCCGGGCTCGCTGCTGTAGGCGAGATGCAGCGGCGATCCGAAGCACGCGTACTGATACACCATCAGCAACGCGGCGCACGCCAGTGCGCTGGCGGTCATCGCACCGAGGATTCTGACGGCCCGCGCGCGGCCAAGTGATCGCGTCGAGTAGGCGGTCAATGCGGCAATCAACACCGCGGGAATCGCGGCGGGGAATTCCGAGATGGTCGCCCAGCCGGCGGCCGCGCCAATCGTGAGACCGAGACCAACGTCGCGATCTGCAGCGTCTGCGCCTACGCGCAGTGCCGCACGAAATGCAACCAGGAGAAGCGCCGCCGCGAACGCGTGACCGATGAAGATTGTCGCCAGTGTCCAGATCGGCGTGGCGAGTCCATAGGTCAGCGCTGCGAACCCGGCACCATCGTGACTGGCGCCCAGATCGAGACAGACCCGATAGAGCGCGACACCCCCAAGCGCGGTTAGTAAGCCGGCAGTAAAGACCGTTGCCAGGTAGGACAGCAGCGCGAGTCCGCCGAGGGTTTCGGGATCGCCGCCGAACGCGTGGAGGATCGGGCGCGCCAGCGCCACGATCGGCACCGCCGCGAAGGCGAGGCCGGGCGCCTTGTCCGAGTAGTAGTGGCCTTCGAAGAATGCTTCGTCGCCGGTTGCGTGTTGAAACGGATCGATATTGAGCGTGCGCTCGTTGGTGATCGCCCGCACCAGCGCAAAGCGCGAATTCTGATTCCAGCCGCCAGCCTGGTAAAAGTAGGCGTAGGAGACGAACAGCAGTACGAAAAGGATGCGCGGCCACGCCGAGTCGTGAGGACCGGCGATCATGACGCTGACGTCACCCTTCGGAACACGCTGCGGATTCCGAACAGCAGAATGACCATGCTGACGCCCTCGCCGACCACGGTTGCGACCGCGGCACCGTTCATCCCGATGCGCGGAATCAGGTAGAGGTTGACGCCGACGTTGACGATGAGCCCGACGATCGCCGTCTGGAAGAGGAGGCGTTCGCGATTGATCGAGATCGTGATGGCGTGCAGGACCCAGATCGAGAACACGAACACCAGTCCCCAGCACAGCAGCCGGAACGGCGCCGCCGATGGCTGATATTCAGCTCCATAGATCGTAACGATGAGCGGGTCCGCCACCAGGTACGCGATCACGGCGACGGCCAGCGCCATCCCGGCTGCGCCGGCGATGCCGAGCAGCGCGACCCGCTGGTGCGCCCTTCGATCGCGGTCGAACAAGGCAGCAAGTCGGGGAGTCAACACGGCGGCGATAAGCGACGCCGCGTACGCCAGTCCTTCGTAGGTCCGGTACGCCGAGTTGTAGAGACCAGTTTCAGCGTCACCGCGCATCTTGCCCAGCATGACGCTGTCGATGTACGAGTAGAGGTTGAGCGCCACAAGGAAGAGGCCGAACGGGACTGCAGTCGTGTGGAGGTTGCGCCAGACGTCACGGTCGAACTTCAACCCGATCCCGCCGAGGGTGGTGCTGGTCAGCCACGCGGTCAGGCCCAGGGAGATGGCCCGGGCGGTGATGAACGCGATCACCAGGCCGCGCAGGCCCGTCCCCGACAGCAGGGCCGCCGCGCCACACGCCAGCAGTACCGCGCGATCGACGCCGACGACGACACTGTCCCAGCCAAAATGTTCGAGGCCTTGCAGCACGCCGCGGATGGTCAGCATGTAGGACCGCAATACCAGCGAGCCGCCGATCAGGTAGCACGCGACGCGGACGTCCCATTCGGGCCGTAACCATGTCGCGGTGACCGCCAGCGCCGAAAACGCGCCGACCATCCACACCAGCTTGATGGCGAGGGTGTGGTGCAGCATTTCGGTCGCGCGCGACTTGTCTCTCGCGACCGCGCGAATCGTGACCTGGTGCAGTCCGAAATCCATCAGCGTTTCGAAGATCGCGCCAAGCGCCAGCGCGAACGAAAACTTCCCGAATTCGACGTCGCCAAGGGTCCGCGCGGCGATGACATTGAGAATCAGCAGCAGGACGGCGCTGCCGGCGGTCACGCTCGCGTAGGCCATATTGCGGAACATCAGCGCGTCCTCTCCAGCGTTGAGAGGATGAGCCGGGCGTACTGGTCGAGCAGGCCGTTGAGTTCGAATCGATCGGTGACAGTCTGCCGGGCCGCCGCGCCCAATCGGGCGCGAAGCGCCGAATCGTCGAGGACCCGATCGAGCGAACGCGCCAGCGACGGGCTGGACCGCGGCTCGTAGAACAGCGCGTTTGTGCCGTCGACGCAGAAATCAGCGAGTCCGCCGACGCCGGACGTCACCACCGGGAGCCCGCTGGCCATCGCCTCGAGCGCCGTATTTCCGAGCGCTTCGAAGTGCGACGGCTGCACGAAGACATCCGCAGCGCGATAGAAGGGCGCGGGGTCTGACGAGGGTCCCTCGAACCGGACGTGATCGCGCAGGCCATTGGCGTCGATATATGCGCGACCGGCCGCGCCGGCGTCCCACGGATGCCCGGTCATGTCTGGTCCGACGAGCGCCAGCACTGCGTCGCCGCGGTTGGTCACGCGCCAAGCCTCGAGCAGGTCCATGACCCCCTTTTCCTGGCTGAGTCGTCCGACGAACAACACGATCGGTCGATCGACCGGCCAGCCGAACTGAGCGCGCAGCGCATCGCGTTCCTGCGGTACCGGCGGGCGGAAGCGTCGAAGGTCCACGCCGTGGGGCAGGTAGTGCACGCGTTCGCGCGGCACGCCGGCCCTCAGGGCCTCGCGTTCGAGATCGCGGCCGATGCAAACGACCTGATCGGCCCGCCGGTAGATCGTCCGCGCCGGCGCCTTCAACATCCGAGTGATCCACGATTCTGCGGCGATGCCCGACGTCGATTGTGAATCGGCGCCGGCGAGGACCGCGGCCGTTTCTCCCTGAACAATGACGGGCAGTCCGGTCAGGCGTCCCGCGACGACAGCGGCGATGCCGATCCCTCGGTAGTCGATGCAGACAATGACGTCAAAACGCGACGCGAGCGTCCGTGTAGTCTGTAAGAAGGCGGGGATCGCCTGCCACTTACCACTGGCACTGCGCTCCCCGGACGGCCCGACATGATGGACCCGTACTCCGTCGACCGAGCCGTTCGCGGCATCATGCTCGCCGATCCGCTTGGTCACCACCTCCACAACGAAGCCGCGGCGATGCAGGTAGGCGACGAGCTGACGTGCGTGCGCCTCGACGCCGCCGACCACCGGATGGTAGTAAGTGCTCAACACCAGGACGCGAGTGGTGGAAGCGATCGGAGTCATCGCGACAGCACCGTTCGGCGCAGCAGCGTCCAGTAGCTGTCGAGGAATCGCTCGTAGAGCGCCTTGCCGTTTCGAACCAGTGCGCTCGACGCCAGGTCGTCGCGAATCACCAACGGTGCGCTCACCAGCAACTCGCCGTCGTTCTTCCGCCGGATACGTCGGGCAAGGGCGCGGTCGCGTGGCAGTGCCGGCAGCATCGCCAGGAGCCCGCCGACCGCCTTCACATAAGTCCAGCCGTGTCCCTTGGCGACGAGGACCACGAACTGCAGCGGCTCGTGCACGATCAGCGGCGGGATGAGGCACACGATCGTCCGCCACTGATAGTTCTTCAGGATGAAGTGCCACCGGTTCCTGATCTGGTAGTAGAACAGCCACGCACCGCGGGGCCGGCTGTTGTGGAGCACCAGCGACTGTGGCGGCTCCCAGATCTTGTAGCCGGCCATTTTCACCCGATGGGTGAAGTCGCCGTCCTCTTTGCCGATGAAGTAACGCTCGTCAAACAACCCGATCTCGATCGCGGTTTCGCGATCCAGCAGCAGCGCACACGTTGGTGCCGCGCCGATGTCCAGCGGCAGCGGTCCGCGCTCGGCCAGTGGGCGATCGAGCCACGGGTTGACTGCCTCGCAGATGTAATGCAGCGCTCCGCCCGCGTACTGAATCACCTCCGGCCGGGTGGCGTGGACGACGATGGGGCTGCCGATTTTGATGGAGGTGTCGGCGAGCATGGCCGTGTGAAGGATTTCGACCGTGTCCGGCTGGACCCGAACGTCAGCATCCATCAGGAACACAAACCGCCGTGACGATTCGGTGATGCCGACGTTGCGCCCCGGGCTGGGTCCGTTGTTGCGGTCGAGTCGCCGGACCCGCACCTGCGGCCACTCCCGCCGCAGCCATTCTCCGGTGCCGTCGGTGCTGGCGACATCGACGACCGTGATCCGCTCCGGTGGGCAGCCGGCCTGCGCCAGCGACGCCAGCGTGGCCGGCAGCGGGACCAGGTTGTTGTGGGCCACGATCGCGACGTCGACGTCGCTCGGAAAGTCAGCCATCAGACGGCACTGAAGAACCAGCGGCGCC
The DNA here is from genome assembly GCA_036497895.1 of Vicinamibacterales bacterium. Classification (GTDB taxonomy): domain Bacteria; phylum Acidobacteriota; class Vicinamibacteria; order Vicinamibacterales; family CAVVIG01; genus CAVQFC01. The sequence goes on from DASXIR010000216.1 coordinate 18,608, forward strand.
CGCGCCCCGGAAGGCAGGTGAGGAACTTGTTGTTCAGTCGCATCAGCTGAAACCGGTCGTCGCCGGCGCCGATCGATCGCCGCAGCAAGGGCCGCTCGGCGAACGCGGTTTCGTGACCCGTGGCTTCGAGTTCCGCGCGCGTCATCCTGCCGGAAATGCCCCACGGCAGCGCGACATGCTTCACCGTCGTCGTACCGAGCTGCTCGTTCAGGAGCGCGCGTCCGTCGGCCAACTCGCGCCGAATCGTCGCTGTTCGCGAGGCATCGTCCTCGAAACGGCCGTGCGGATCGCGGTTGAGAGCGGTCAACTCGCGCTGCCAATCAGGGCGCGCGAAGAATGACGCGCCACCGTTCGCCCGGACGTGACGGCGGCAGCGATCAGCCACCATTTCGTCCGCGAAATAACGGCGCGCGTCCGACATACGCGACCGGCGGACGTACAACGGCGTGCCGAGCGCGTCATCGTCCACCGTGGCGACACGGTTGTCCATCGTCGTCACCGGATGATTGAGAAACGGTTCTCGGGCGTAGTCAGGTGTCACGAAAGTCACGAGTTGGGCGTCGCAGAACATCATCGCGTGAGAGCGGGTGTGCGACTGTACGTCGAAGACGCCGCTGGTGTACAGCTCACGCAGTTGCGTCCAGGTCACGAACGGAGAAGTTGAGCCGACAGATTCTTCGATCCTGCCCGGAATCGCGAACACCACCGCCCGCATGCCGTACTGCTTGAGCAGCGGCATCGCGACCGACCAGACACTCACCCAGGCGTCGTCGAACGTCAGCGCGATCGATCGCGGCCCCGGATGGACGCCGTCCACCACCAGACGCTTGATCTGATCGCAGTCGATCGTCTGATAACCGTTCTCAGACAGGTATTGCAGTTGCGGTTCGAGTTCCTCGCGCGTGACGTCATGAAAATGAAACGCGGGGACGAGGTCGCCGAGCGATCCGCCGAACAGGAACGCCGGATAGCAGCCGGTGGCGAGATCGAGCAGCCCGCGCAGCTGGCCGCCGCGTTCAGCGAAAGGGACGCGTGCGTTCATGCAAAATCAACGAACATATTCTATTCCCTGCATCGCGGGGCGTTCTAGCCACGCGCAGGCGAAGGCATGGGAAGGTCCATCGCCATGCGAAGGCGCCAGCTCGCGCCGTCCTTGAGAAACCAGTCAACGAAGGCACGCTCGTCGTCGACCAGTGCGGCGTCGAGCCGCACGCGCGCCCGCTGCACGCCGGTTACGAGGGCGCCGCCTCCCGCGATGTGTGCATCGAGATCGGAGACTCGGACGAAGACGATCTCGCCCGGAATCAGGCTGATGCCGTCGAGAAAGGCATCGCGCGACGTGAGTTGCCCTTCGAGTGCGCGATGGACGAAGTCTCGTGTGAGGAACGTCTCAATCGCGGCAATATCACGGCGAGCGATCGCGTCAGCGATGGCCAAGGATGCCTCAATCAGCTGTTCACGATCATCCATGTGTGTCGATCGTACCACGCGCGCCGAGCCGCGGGTGAATCGCGATAGTGTGCGGGTGTCCCGCTTATTCTATGATGTGCCCGTGGCTTCGCAGACGATGACCGACGCGTCCATCGCGCCGGCGCCGGTTTCCGGACGGGCCGGCGTGGTCGTCGTCGCGGTCGTTCTGCTGATCGCTGCGCTCTCCGCCGCCATCTCCGTGGACGTCGTCAAAACCGGTTACGGCGTGAAGAGCGACGAGGCGACCTACGTCGCGATGGCGCTGAGTCTGGCCTACGACCACGACCTGACCTACGAACGGCAGGACCTCGAGCGGTTCTATCGTCTCTACCGGGCCGGCCCCGACGGCATCTTCCTCAAACGCGGCAAGCGGGTCCGGCTTGGCCTGACGTCAAGGCCGCCATTCGTCCGCCTGGTCAAGACCGCGGATCCGCGCGGCGATCGTCTGTACTACGGCAAGGCGTTCATTTATGCGGTCGCGGCGGCGCCGTTCGTGTGGCTGTTCGGCCTCAATGGACTGCTGGTGCTTCACGTCCTGCTACTCGGGGCCGTCTGTGCCTGTGGGTACCTGTTCCTGTCGGCAAGTTCGCGCGGCGGACCGTCGCTGACGTTCGCGTTGGCGTTCGTCGGCGCATCGTGCGTGCCTGTTTACGCGGTCTTTCTTGCGCCTGAAGTATTCAATTTCACGCTCGTGTTCGTCGCCTATTTCCTGTGGGCCTACAAGGAGGTGGCGGCGGATGCGGCCCCGCGGTGGCTGCAAGGCGCGGCGAGCGACGTGGCGGCGGCCCTTCTGATCGGAGCGGCGACGTACTCCAAACCGAGCCACGCGCTGCTGATTGCGCCGATCGTCCTCTGGGCGTGGTGGCGGCGCCGCTATCGGCAGGGCGCGATACTGGCCATCGTGTTTGTCTTGACGGCCGGCGGCTTGTACGGCGTCAACGCGATGATTTCGGGCGAGTTCAACTACCAGGGCGGGGACGCCGGCGATCGCAAGCGGTTCGTCGGCGTGTTTCCGTTCGACGGCGGCGCCCGGAACGCGTGGGACGACCCGGTCGCCAGTGCCGACATGACCACCAACGATCTCGACACCGACAACGTGCTGCAGGATTTCAGCAATCGTCTTTCGCACAATGTCGAGTACTTCCTGGTCGGGCGGCATTTCGGCTTCGTGCCGTATTTCTTTCCCGGTGTGATCGCGATCGGCTTGTGGCTGATATCGCCTGAACGGAGCCGGCCGTGGCGGATCTTGACGTTCCTGGCGGTCGGAGCTTCGGCGCTGGCACTGCTGATCTTCGCGCCCTACACCTGGTCCGGCGGCGGTGGTCCGCCCGGGAACCGGTATTTCATGAGCGTCTACGGTGCGCTGTTTTTTCTGACGCCGTCGCTCGACTCGAGCATGCCCGGGCTGTTAGCCTGGTTCGGCGGTGCGTTGTTCACCGCCAAGATGGTGATGAATCCGTTCGTGGCCGCGAAGTTTCCGAACCAGACGACCGAACGCGGATTCGCGCGGCGTTTGCCGGTCGAGATCACAATGGCCAACGACCTGCCAGTGATGCTCGAAGGCGGACGCGCGCATTCCTGGTACAGCGACGTGTTGCTGTACTTCCTCGACGAGCACGCCTACCAGCCTGAGGTGGTCGACCAGGCCGGCGGCAAGGGCGTCTGGATTGCCGGCGACGGACGGGCCGACATCATCATGCGCTGCGAGTGGCCGATCGATCACCTCCGTGTGACCGTGCGTTCGTCGGTTCCCACCAGTTTCATCATGTCGGTGGGCGGACCGCAGCTGCAGATCCCAGTGGTGCCGGATCGGCCCGTCACCTTCGATGTCCCGGTCTCCGGTGTGCGCGATCTTCGCAGCTACGCTTATCTGATCTCGGCGCAGTCAACCGGTGCCTTTACGCCGCTGCTGCTGAATCCGGCGCTGAAGGATCCGCGCAACCTCGGAGCCTTGATGCAGTTCACCGCGATTCCGGCGGCGAAGTGAACCGCGCCGACGAGCCACTTTCGGGAGGCTGGCGCGAGCTGGCCGCCGTGCTCATGGTCAGCGCGGCGCTGACCGCCGCCATGACGTACCCGGTCGCGTTCCGGATGGGCAGCGTCGGCCGGGTCGACAACGGCGACGGTCAGTTCTCGATCTGGAACGTGTCGTGGGTCGCGCGCACATTGGTGGTCGACCCGCGGCACGTCTTCGACGCCAATATCTTCTATCCGCATCGCGACACGCTTGCGTATTCGGAGAGCAACCTTGGCGCGGGTGCGCTTGCCATTCCCGTCTACTGGGCGACGCGCAATCCGTATGCAGCGCTCAATTTCGTCGTGCTGCTGGCCTTCGTCGCCAGTGCCATGGGCACGTACTATCTGGTCCGCTACCTGACGCGCGATCGCGGCGCCGCGGCGATCGCCGCGATTCTGTTCGCGTTCTGTCCGTACGTGTTCGCCCATACCGCCCACATCCAGTTGATGATGACCGCCGGTCTGCCGTTCAGCCTGCTGGCGTTCCATCGAATGGCAGATCAGCCCGGACCTGGACGAGGTTCGGCGCTGGGCGCGGTGATGGCGGCGCAAGCGATCTGCTGCGGGTACTACGGCGTCTTCGATGTCCTGATCATTGGGTTTGCTGTCATCGTCTTCGCGGCGGCGAGAGGCTTGTGGCTGGACCGTCGCTACTGGGCGGCCGTCAGCGTGGCGGCGGTGGTGTCGATGGTCCTGGTGGCACCCGCGTTCCTGCCGTACCTGAGCCAGGGAGCCGGCTTTCGTCGGGAACTTGACATGGCCACGCGGTATTCGGCCGGCTGGAGCGACTACCTGGCGAGCTCGTCGCACGCGCATGCCTGGATGCTCGGCTTTCTGCCGCGTTGGGTCGAGGTGTCGTTTCCCGGCTTTGTTGCCGTCCTTCTCGCCATCGCCGGCATCGTCGTCGCGCGACGCGAGCGCCGGGCGGAACTGCTTGCGCTCTATGGCGGGCTGGCGGTGCTCGCATGCTGGGCCTCCTTCGGCCCGAAGGCCGGACTGTACGCGTTGCTCTACAAAACCGTTCCGTTGTTCGCGTGGCTTCGGGCGCCGGCTCGTTTCGGGATGGTGGTGGACCTCGCGTGCGCAGTGCTGGCAGGGGTTGGCGCATCGGCGCTGCTGCGGCGCCTGTCGCGACCGGCGCTGGCGGCCGGAGCTATTGCACTCGTGGCCATCGGCGAACTGAATGTCGAACTGAACATGCCGGAGGCCAAGCCGGTCGAAAACGTGTACCGGGTCCTCGCGCCGCTGCCGCCAGGCCCCGTGATTGAGATGCCGTTTTTCTACCTGCCTGAAGTCTTCTTCAGGCACACCTACTACATGCTGGCGTCGACCGCTCACTGGATGCCGCTGGTGAACGGCTATAGCGACTACTTGCCGCCGGACTTCGTCGACGGCGTCATGACGCTCGCGCCGTTCCCCAGCCGCGACGCGTTCAAGCGACTCGAGCCGAACCACGTGCGTTACGCCGTGTTTCACATGTATTGGTACAACGCTGAGAACGCGCGCGACGTGCTGGCGAGGCTGAAAGAGTTCGAGCCGTACCTGCGGCCGCTCTATATCGACGCCGACACGCGGCTCTACGAAATCGTGAGCTATCCGCCGTAGCGGATCAGGCGGTGGCGGGTTGGTGGCCTCGCGCCACGTAGACCGCGGCGCCGCTGAGCGACCACAGGATGATCAGCGTCTGCGCCACCAGCGACATCAGGACGGCGGAGGCAATCGGATGACCGATCCGATTGAAGTAAAACGAGAATGTCGCTTCGCGGACGCCGAAGCCGCTGACCGAGACCGGCAGCATCTGCACGACGAACGAAATCGGCACGATCACGGCAAGGTCGGTCAGCGCGAGGTCGAGATGTAGCGCGTAGGCGACGGCGAAGTAGAACACCACCATCGCCGCCTGGACGAACACTGCACCGGCAAAGCAGGCCAGGATCGGTCCCGGGTTGTCGCGGAATTTCGCGAGCGCTCCGGTCAACTGCTCGATGCGGTCGCCGACCCACTCGGCGTGAAAGATGGTGAGCGGACGCAGCGCGCGCGCTACCAGTCCGGGCGCAAATACCGCCGGCACCGCCAGCACGACCCCGGCGCCGAACGCCAGCCATAACCCGGTCGGCCAGTTCGGCATCGCCGCGGGATGCACGCGTCCCGCGATGGTGGCGCCGACGGCCGCGACCAGAACCAGCGCCATCAGGCCGAGACCCCGATCGACCAGGACGACAGTCGTCGCCAGCGTTTTCGAACCCGCGGCCTTCGCGGTGTCGGCGATGCGGATGACGTCGCCGCCAATGTTGCTCGGCAGGAAATTGTTGAAAAAGCTGGCCACAAGGAACGATCCCAGCAGCTTGAATGGGCGAACGACGACGTGCTGCGCGTGCAGGAGCAGCGACCAGCGCCAGGTGCTGGCGGCGACGTTCAAGCCGTAGATCAGCAGCGCGACCGCGAGCCAGCCGACCGAGGCTCGCCGTGCGGTCGCCCACAGCGATCCGACGTCAACCTTGGAGAAGAGCAGGAAGAGCAATGCGGCGCTGACGAAGACTTTGAGGGCCAGGACGGCGTAGCGGCGCACGGGTGACGCTTGAGAAGATTCCACCGACATCGTGTTGAAACGGTTCGTCACTGTACTACGGTTTCGTGCGAAAATCAGTGGAACCGTGCGCATCCTGATGATCGCGCCCGAGCCGTTCTTCGAGCCGCGCGGCACTCCTTTCAGCGAGTTCCACCGCATCCGCGCCCTCACCGCGCTCGGCCACCAGGTCGATCTCGTCACTTATCCATTCGGCCAGACCGTGTCGATGCCGGGACTTCGTGTGTTTCGCAGCCTTCGTCCGCCGTTCATGCGCCGGGTGAAGATCGGGCCGTCGCTCGCCAAGATTCCGCTCGACGCGCTGCTGGCGTTGAGTGCGACGCGTCATGCCTTCAGCCACCACTACGACGTAATTCATTCGCACGAAGAAGGCGGGTTGATCGGCGCGATTCTGGCCGCGATCAAGCGCGTGCCGCATCTCTACGATATGCATTCGAGCCTGCCGCAGCAGCTGTCGAACTTCGCGTTCAGCCGCTCGGGCTTCATCAAACAGGCATTTCTGGCGATCGAACGCTTCATGATTCGACGATCCCGCGTGGTGATCGTCATTTGCCCGGCGCTTGAAGAGACCGTCAGGGCGATCGAACCCGACGCCCGGATCGTGCTGATCGAAAACGCTCCCGGCTCGGCAGAGGACGCCGCGACGCCAGAAGCCGCCACTGCCGTGCGGCAGGGTTTCGGTCTCGCCGGCAATACGCCTGTGGTTCTGTATACCGGCACTTTCGAGGCGTATCAGGGACTGGACCTGCTGTTCGCGGCCATGGCGATCGTGCGGACGGCTCGCCCTGACGCGAGACTGCTGCTGGCCGGCGGACGAGCGGATCAGGTCACGGCGGCGAAAGCCGCGGCGCGTTCTGCAGGTATCGAGGACGTGACGATTTTCGCGGGCGAACGGCCGGCGGCGGAAATTCCGGCCTATCTGCTGATGTGCGATGTCCTCGTGTCGCCGCGGTCGCGCGGCACCAACACGCCGCTCAAGATCTATCAATACCTCAGGTCGGGAAAGCCGATCGTCGCGACCCGTCTCCTGACCCACACCCAGGTGCTCAGCGACGACACGGCCATCCTCACCGGAGTTTCACCGGACGAGTACGCGAGCGGCATTCTCGCCGCCCTCAACGACCCCGACCGTGCCGCGCGCGTCGGCCGGCAGGCGCACGAGTTGGCGGAAACGAAATACAGCTACCAGGCCTACCTCGCCAAGACCCGGCAGGCCTGCGACGCCTTGATGCCGCCGCCGCGCGGCGCCGTGGTCAAGGACGTCGCGTGAAGGACCAGCCGGCGCGCGATCACTACAGCTACACACACTACGCCGATCGATCCAACGCCCGCAGCTTCGATGATCGCCGTTTCGGTGGCGCGATCGGCGAGCTGGTCGCGGGCACGCAGGCGCGGGTGCTGACGAACATGATCGGCCGGATTCAGGATCGGCGCATCCTCGACGTCGGCACCGGCACCGGCCGTGCGGCGCTGCTGTTTGCGCGCGGTGGCGCCCGGGTCACCGGCGTCGACGCGTCGGAGGAGATGCTGGCGATCGCCCGGCAGCGCGCCGAGGCGCAGCACGTCGGGGTGAGGTTCGAAGTCGGCGACGCTCACGCCCTCCATTTCGAGGAGCGGAGCTTCGATGCGGTGGTGTCGTTGCGTCTGTTGATGCACGTGCCGAACTGGCCGCGCTGCCTGAGTGAGTTGTGCCGCGTGGCTGACCGCCTGGTCGTCGTGGACTATCCCTCGGCCACCAGCGTCGCGCTGCTCGAATCGATCGCGCGCCGCATCCGGCACCGTCTCGGGGCTCAGACCGAGCCGTACCGTGTCTTCAAGCCGTCCACGATTGCTGCGGCGTTCGATGCCAACGGATTCCGCGTCCGCTCAGTTCATCGCCAGTTCGTGTTGCCGATCGCCCTTCACAAGGCTCTTGGTTCGCAGCGCTTCACGATCAAGCTCGAACGCACGCTGGATCGACTCGGCCTCCTGAAAGTGTTCGGATCACCGATCACAGTCGTCGCTGAACGGTGCGCGCCCTAGTCACCGGCGCGACCGGCTTTACGGGAGGACACCTTGCCCGCGGTCTCGTGGCGCGAGGGCACGAGGTGTCTGCACTGGTCCGCACGCCCGGACCGCTGGCGACCGCCCTTACCACTGACGGAATCAAGGTGCGCCCCGGCGACCTCCGTGACGGCGAAGCGCTGCTTGCCGCCACTGCCGGGATCGACGTCGTGTTTCACGTCGCCGCCATGTACCGGCAGGCTGGGTTGCCCGACGAAGTCTACCGAACGGTCAACGCTACGGCGGTGCAGCGGATTGTCGAAGCGTCCGCTCGCGCCGGCGTCCGGCGGGTTGTCCACTGCAGTACGGTCGGCGTGCACGGCGATGTCGAGCATCCGCCGGCCAACGAGGACGCGCCGCTGAAGCCAGGCGACGTTTACCAGGTCTCCAAGCTCGAAGGCGAGCGTCTCGCACGCGAAACCGGTTTGCGCCTCGGAATCGACGTCACCATCGTCAGGCCGACCGGCATCTACGGTCCCGGCGATCAGAGGCTGCTGAAGCTGTTTCGGGGCGTCGCCCGGGGACGTTGGGTCACGCTCGGCAGCGGCGAAATCTATTACCATCTCACCTACATTGACGATCTCGTGGACGGGTTTCTGCTGTGCGCCACGCACCCCGCTGCCGCTCACCGCACCTACATCCTCGCCGGTGGGGAGGTGACCACGTTGAACGAATTGGTGGCACGTGTCGCTGCCGGCGCGGGCGTGCCGGTGCCGACGCGACACGTCCCGGTCTGGCCGTTCTGGGCCGCCGGCGCCGCGTGCGAGGCCATCTGCGCCCCGTTCGGCCTCGAGCCGCCGATTTTCCGCCGGCGCGTCGATTTCTTTACGAAGAGCCGCGCGTTCGACATCACCCGGGCGAAGACCGAGATCGGCTTCGCGCCACAAGTCGGTCTGGATGAAGGCATCCGGCGAACCCTGCGCTGGTACCGCGACCATGGCTGGCTCTGACAAGGCGCAGGAACAGTTGTTCGCGCCGGGCCAATCGGCGCGACAGAAATATCAGGCGTTGATCGTCGGACGCAGCGGCGTTGGCGCACTGCTCAAGTACGAGTTGGTCGTGACACTGTCGCAACACGTCCCGGGCGCGCTGGGATTGGTCCTGCGCAAGTTCCTGTATCCGCTGCTGCTTGGATCGTGTGGGCGGAACGTCGTCTTTGGCCAGAACGTGGTGCTGCGCCACCCCCACAAGATCCGGATCGGCAACAACGTTGTGATCGACGATAACTGCCTCGTCGATGCCAAGGGCGAGAACAATCGTGGGATCCAGATCGGTGACGGCGTATTCGTCGGCCGCAACTCCATCCTGTCGTGCAAGAACGGCGACATCGAGATCGCCGACAGCGCCAACATCGGGTTCAACTGCGAGGTGTTCTCAGCCAGCCGGGTCACGGTTGGAAAAGGCGTGCTGATGGCCGCGTATTGCTACGTGATTGGCGGCGATCACGACTTCTCGGATCCCGCGAAGTCGGTGCTTGAGCAAAAGCGAACCTCGGCCGGCGTGTCAGTGGGCGATGGTGTCTGGATGGGCGCCGGCGTAAAGATTCTGGATGGCGTGACGGTCGGCGACGGCGCCGTCATCGGCGCCGCTGCAGTGGTGAAAGACGATGTCCCCGCTTCGGCGATTGCGGTCGGCATCCCTGCGCGCGTCGTCGCCTCGCGTTAGAATCAACGGGATGGCTTATCGCAGCGAGCTGGAGTCGCGTCTCGCGAAGAAGACGACCAAGGCGATCGTCGACTTCGACATGCTCGAGAACGGCGACCGCGTCATGGTCGGCCTCTCAGGCGGCAAGGACAGCTGGGCGCTGCTCCAGGTGCTGGACGTGCTGCGTCAGCGTGCGCCGATCCGGTTCTCCCTGATTGCCGTCAACGTCGATTCCGGCTACAAGGAATACAAACACGACCTGATCGCCAGGACCTGCGAGTCGCGCGGCTGGGAATACCGCATCGAACACACCAACATCGGTGAAACGATCGACGACATCCTCGACGACGGCGCGACGCCCTGTTCGCTGTGCGCCCGGCTGCGGCGCGGCGTGCTCTACCGGATGGCGCGTGAAACCGGCGCGACCAAGATCGCGCTGGGCCATCACGCCGACGACTTCATCGAAACGCTCCTGCTGAACCTGTTCTTCGCAGGTTCGCTCAAGGCGATGCCGGCCAAGCTGGTGTCCGACGATGGCGCGCATGTGGTGATTCGACCGCTGGTGTATGTCGGTGAAGAAGAAGCGCGGCAGTACGCGAAGGAGAGCGAGTTGCCGGTCATCGGCTGCTGCTGTCCCGCCTGCGGCGACCTCGGGCTGCAGCGTCAGCGAACCAAACGTCTGCTGATGGAGCTCGAGCGCGAGCATCCGACGATCAAGCAGTCGATGCTCAAGGCGCTCGGCAACGTGGCGCCACGTCATCTGCTCGACACGCGGCTCAACCCGCCGAGTGAACTGCGCGCGAGCCTGCCTGCGCTCGAGGAAGTGCGGTTCGAGGCGGACACGACGGCAGTCGCCGGCGGTCGATTTCTGCCGGTCATCAACGGCCAGTTGTAGTGGCCGGCGCGAGCCGGACCAGGGCCCCATATCTTTTCGGTTGACGAGGGTTGAATGAGACATCGTTTCGTTGTTGCTGTGTCCGCATTGTTGATGTCTGTATCGGTTTCCACCGCGGCCCTCGCGCAGCAGCGTCCGCTGGTCACCGAGGATCCCGAGCCGATCGGCGCCGGACGCATCCTGATCGAAGGAGGAGTGGATCTCGCGAGTGACGCGCACTATCCGGTGTCGGGCCTCAGCGGCAATCTCCTCCGCCTGCCGACGCTCGGCTTCAGTTTCGGCATCAGCTCGATCGCCGAACTGCAGATTGACGGTGGTCTCTACGATCGGCTGAACATCACATCGCGCGACCCGAATGCACCGCTCGCGTCGATGGTGACAGCCACCGGTGACAGCACCCACGACGTCTCCGACGCAGTGGTCGGCATAAAGATCCGGATGTTGTCCGAGACCCCCGGCCGGCCGGCGCTGAGCGTCCGCTTCGCGACCAAGCTGCCCAATGCGTCCAACGAGAGCGGCCTGGGACTCGATACTACCGACTTCACGATGAGCCTGCTCGCCGGCAAGACGATTCAGTCGATCCGGGTGGTTGGCAACATCGGATTCGCGATTCTCGGCGATCCGACCGACGGCAATCGTCAGAACGACGATCTCGCGTATGGGTTCTCGCTGGCGCGCGCGATCACTCAACAGACCGAACTGGTCGGTGAGGTGAACGGCAGGTGGTCCACGCGAAGCGGAGAGGCGTTTCCCGGCACCGAGACGCGGTCGATTCTGAAGCTCGGCGGGCGCTTTACGCACGGACCGTTGCGCATCGACGGCGGTGTGTTCTTCGGGTTGACCAGTGTTGATCCGACCGTCGGCATCACGGCCGGTTTCACCTACGTCTTCAACGCCTTCACGGTCCCGTAGCCGCAGGCGTTCCTGACCTCGGCGATTTCGGCGAGCCGGCGCGATTCGTTCCAGCCGAGTTCCGCCCCGACAATCGTGGCAGCGCGCGCGAGCGCCTCGTCGGTGGGGCAACCCAGTGCGCCGAGCGGCGTGCGACGCATCACGGCATCGGCCAGCGTGACTGCCATTTCTTGTCGGACCGCCTGCACGAGCTGGGCGCCGATCACCGGCGAGTCGGGCGACAGACGTGTGCGCCAATCGGGCCGGTCGGCGGCGAGGTCCATCACCGCCCGGTATCCGGATCCGTAGGCTGCCAGCAGATGCGGGATCGTGTCGGCCGGCAGGCCTTCGTCGAACTCGCGACGCGCGGCGGCGATCGCCAGGCCGAGATCGCGTACGTCACCACCCGAAAGCGCCGTATCCGCGGTACGGCAGGCGACCGGCGCATGTTGAAGCTTCGAAAAAAGCGTGTCGGTGACACGCTGCGCGACGCCGCGGGCCGTGGTGAATTTTGTCCCCGCCACCGTCACCAGACCCTCGATTCCCGATGTCGCATGATCGCGCACCTGCTCGTGCCCCTGGAGCGACACGCGATTGCCATGCACCGCCGCCGGAACGACACCGCGATGGACCAGCGTGACGTCGGCGCGCGTCAGATCCAGGGCTGGAAAGGCCTGGTTCAGCTCCGCGATGAATCCCGCCACGTCTCCCTCGTTGACGGTGGTGTCGTCCGGCGCGCAAACCTCGGCCGATTCCCACGTCCCGAACAGCGCACGCTCGCGCCACGGAACGAGAAACAAGTTGCGCCCGGATGGCGAACGGCCGCCGAGCGCTTCGTCACCGGCGTCGCGACGGGTCACCAGGTTCATCGCCTTCATCATCGGTACGCCGGCTGACAGCCCGAGCGGCAGAAGGAATCGATCGACCGCACCTCCGGTGGCGTTGACCGTGACCCGGGCTGCGATCTCGAAGCTTCGACCGTCGACGGCGTCGTGCGCCCGCACGCCGACGACCCGCGACCCGTCCGCGAGCGGGGCCAGCGCGTCGACGTGGTTGACGAGGACAGCGCCGCTCTGGACCGCCGCCTGACCGTAGCTGAAGGTGAGGCGGTCCGGTTCGGTCATCACGTAGTCGTAGAACACGGCCGCGCCTGTGAGGCCCTGCCGGCGCAGACCGGGAAAACGCTGGATCGCCTGGCTTTTCGAGACCACGCGTCCGCCAGGCAGACGTAACGAGGCCGGAACGCCCTGGTTGCGGCCGGCGGCGACAAGTCGATCGAGTGCAAAGCCGGCATGCATTGCGAGCTTGCCGCGGGTCAGCGAGCGATACAGCGGCAGCGCATAGGCCAGCGGGCGAACAGTGTGCGGTGCGATTCGTGCGACGGTCCGCCGCTCGACCACCGACTCGCGCGCGCGGCGCAGGTCGAGCGACTGCAGATAGCGCAGGCCGCCGTGGACGGTTCGCAGGTGATTGAACGACGCGCCGCTGCCGAAGTCGTCTCGTTCGATCAGTGCGACGCTGAGGCCGCGCTGCGCGGCGTCGTACGCGATCGTCAGCCCGTAAATGCCGCCGCCAACGACGAGCACGTCGAAGGTTCGCGCGGTCAGCTGATCGAGATCGCGGATCATGCAGGTGTCATCCTAACAAAGGCCGTGAGATATAGTTTCTGCCGTGGCGACGACAGAGCAGGTGCGCGCGTACTGGAACCAGCACATTCACGACCTGGAAATCAGCCGGCATCCGGTGGGCTCCCGCGGTTTCTTTGAAGACCTCGATCAATATCACTTCGAAAAGCTGCACCACCTGCTCCGGCTCGTGGACTTTGACGGCTATCGCGGCAAATCGGTTCTGGAGGTCGGCTGCGGCGCCGCCGTGGACCTGGCGCGATTTGCCCGCGGTGGCGCGATCGCCACCGGCGTTGACCTCTCCGCGTCGGCGATCGCTCTGGCCCGCGCCAATTTCGCCCAGCAGGGGCTCGATGGCCGCTTCGAAGTGGCCGACGGGGAGCACTTGCCGTTCGCCGACAGCAGCTTTGACTTCGTCTACGCCCACGGGGTTGTCCAGTACACTCCTGGTCCTCGGCGGCTGGTGGAGGAGTGCCGCCGCGTCCTCAAGCCCGACGGTCAGGCGCTGTTTCAGGTCTACAACCGCGTTTCGTGGTTGAATGCGCTGTCCAAGTTGATGAAAGTCGGTCTCGAGCACGACGACGCGCCGGTGCTGCTGAAGTTCAGCACCAAGGAGTTTCGCGCGCTGCTGGACGGATTCCGCGACGTGCGAATCGTGCCGGAGCGATTTCCAGTAAAATCGCGCCTCCACGGCGGCTGGAAAGGCGCGGCGTATAACGGTCTCTTCGTGGGCACGTTCAACGCCTTGCCGCGTTCGTTCGTCCAGCGATTCGGTTGGCACTTGCTCGCGTTCTGCACGAAATGATCAAGGTCACCAAGGCTCACGCCTACGGAAACGACTTCCTGTACATCCAGCGGTCCGACCTCGGACTGCAGGTCGCGGAGGATTCGCTTGCCATTCAGATGTGCTCGCGCCATACCGGAATAGGCGCGGACGGCCTGATCGTTTACGAGGTCACCGACGATGGCGCCTCGATGCGATTGTTCAACGCCGACGGCAGCAAGTCGGAGGTCTCGGGCAACGGGGTCCGCGGCCTTGCCGCACTGCTGCTCCGCGACGATCGCCGCATCGATGCCGGGATCACGATTCACACGGAAGGCGGCATCAAGCAGCTGGTCAGGACGGCGCAGGACCGCCTGTGTCAGACGTTCCGCGCGGCGATGGGGAAGCCTGCCGATCTGCATCAGACGACAGCGACCGTGGCCGGCGAAGCTCTGGATCTCGTGGTCATGACCTTCGGTAACCCGCAATGCGTCGTGTTGGGCCCGTTACCGGACGAGGCGCGTTTCATGCGCCTGGGACCCGCAATCGAACGGCACGTTCTTTTCGCGAATCGGACCAACGTCGAGTTTGCTCACGTCGAAGCACCTGACGCCGTTCGTATCCTGATCTGGGAACGCGGCGTGGGTCCCACCACCTCGTCTGGAACCGGATCGTGCGCGGCGCTCATCGCGGCGGCTGCGTTCGGCGGGGCCCAGCGGAAAGCCAATGTCATCGCCGCCGGCGGCACGCAACGCGTGCACTGGCGTGACGATGGCGTCTACCTGACCGGTTCCGCCGAAGTCGTGCTGGACGGAACCTGGCTGCGTCAGATTCCGCGTACCTGACTCGCCTCGATCGAGCAAATTTCTCCAGACGAACTAGTGGCGGCGGCGGGTGGCGGCAGCCATCGCGGCGTCCAGATCGCCGGCGGCACCTCGCAAGCGAGTGGTGGCCGCGTGCGCGATGTCGGTCGCGGCGGGGAAGTCGCCGTCGGAGAACGCTGCGCGCGCTTTTTGCACAGCTGTGTCGGCGTCGGTGATGGTGTGCCGTGCGGTGACGAGGGCACGGTTGGCCGCGTGGCTCATCTCCGCCGTTTTCAGCTTTTCGTTGGCGTCCCTGAGGGCGGATGTGACGTCCTTGAGGGCGAACTCGGCGGCGCCACGCGTGGTGGCTTTGCGTTCGGCCGACTCCTTGGAGGCGTTCTGGGCACGCTCGCGCGCATCGAGCGCGTTGTTGAGGGCCTGCCGGTAATCGCGATCGGCGACCGCCTCCTTGGCCTTTTTGAGCGCTTCCTGGGCGGCCGTGAATTCGTCTCGGGCGTAGCGTTCCGCGCCACTGTCGCGGGCGGCGTCGATGGCGGTCTGCGCTTGGCTCATTTCCTTGTCGGGCGGGTCGCCGCAGCCCGATCCGGCGAGCGCCGCGATCACGGCCAGCGACAGGATGAAACGACGGCGCGACGACATCCGGCCAAGTATAACGCGGCTTCGCGCCGCTCAATCGCGTCGTGAACCGCGTCGTGAACTGCGTTTGTCGCCGCGACGCGCCGCGTCGCAGTGGAATTCGGCCGTGTCGAGGTCCAAGTGTAAGATGAAAGACCTGTCGCCCGACGACCGGCCGCGGGAGAAGCTGTTGCGCAACGGCGTGACCGCGCTCGGCGACAACGAGCTGATCGCGCTCGTGATCGGGAACGGATCCCGGCACAAGGACGCGCTGTCGGTCGCCAACGATCTGCTGGCGGCCTGCGGCGGACTGCACGGGCTGACGCGCTCGGCCTGCGACGACCTGCGGCGGGTTGACGGCATCGGCCGCGCCCGGGCTGCTCAGGTCGTCGGGGCGATCGAACTGGGCCGCCGGACGCTGGCCCACGCGCCGAGCGAGCGTGTCCGACTCTCGGCGCCGCGGGATGCGGCGTTCTATCTGATGCCGCGTTTTGGCGCGCGCGGCGTCGAGCAGTTTGGTCTGGTGCTGCTCGACACCAGGCACCGTGTGCTGCGAACGACCGTTCTGGTGGTCGGTACGTTGAACAGCCTGGTGGTCGAACCGCGCGACGTGTTTCGGGAAGCAGCAGTGGGTGGCGCGACCGCCATCGTCGTGTTCCACAACCATCCATCAGGCGATCCGAGCCCAAGCCCGGAGGATGTGAGCCTGACGCGGCGGCTGGTGGCTGCCGGCCTGCTGATGGGCATCGACGTGGTGGATCACATCGTCCTCGGCGACGGGCGATACTTCAGCTTCAAGGAGATGGGGCGACTGTGAGAGTGGTGTACTTCGATTGTTTCTCGGGCATATCCGGCGATATGGCGCTCGGCGCCTGCCTCGATGCCGGACTCCCGCTCGAGGAGCTGAAGGGTGCGCTCGGCTCTCTGGCGCTGGGCGACGCGCATGTGCACGCCTCCCGGGTGCTGCGCACCGGTGTTGCCGCGACCAAGTTCAACGTCCACGAACACAGCCACGACCGGTCCACAGGGCACTCGCACGAGCACAGCCATGCGCACGATCACGGTCAGGCGCACGATCATGGCCACCGCAGTCTTCGCGAGATCTTTGCGTTGATTGACGGCTCCAGTCTTTCGGTCGCTGGTCGCGCGCGCGCGAAGGCGATGTTTCAGCGTCTGGCCGAGGGCGAAGCTGCGATCCATCAGATGCCGGTCGAGCAGGTCCACCTCCACGAGGTCGGTGCTCTCGACTCGATCATCGACATCGTCGGCATCGTGTTCGCGATGGAATGGCTGGCGGCGGACCGGGTCGTGTGCTCACCGCTGAATGTCGGCGGCGGCATGGTGCAGTCGGCGCACGGGCTGTTCCCGGTTCCGGCGCCGGCGACGGTAGCCTTGCTGGGCGACGCCCCGATTTACAGCGGCGCGGTGCAGAAAGAGCTGGTCACGCCGACCGGCGCGCTGATCGCAACAACGTTCGCGTCGGCGTTTGGCCCGATCCCGGCGATGTCGATCGAGCGGGTCGGATACGGCGCCGGCGACCGGGACGACCCCAAGACGCCGAACGTGCTCCGTATCCTGATCGGCCGTGAAGCATCGGATGCCGCTGGTGATATCTGCTCCGGGGACGATCGCGTCACCGTGATTGAATGCGAGATCGACGATATGAACCCGCAGATTTTCGGCAGTCTCATGGACGGGCTCTACGCAGCCGGCGCGCTGGAGGTATTTCATATTCCGGTCCAGATGAAGAAGAACCGTCCCGGGACACTGCTCACCGTGATCGCACCGCCGTCTCTCAGGTCGCGGATGACGGATCTGATTTTTCGCGAAACCACGACCATTGGCCTGCGCCATCACGACGTCGATCGCAAATGCCTGCAGCGTGAATTGGTGAGCGTCGAGACGCCGCTCGGTGCGGTGCGGTTCAAGGTGGCCCGGCGCGACGGTCAGGTGATGAACGTCATGCCGGAGTTCGAGGACTGCGCCAGGCTCGCGGCGGCACACGGCGTGCCGGTGAAAGAGGTCCAGGCGATCGCCAGGACCGCGTACGGAGCCCGCACGTCATGAGCCGTTTTTTTCTGACCACCGCCATCGACTACGTGAATAGCCGGCCGCACCTCGGCACCGCGTACGAGAAAGTCTGCGCCGACGTGATCGCGCGTTACAAGCGGCTGTGCGGCATCGATACCCGCTTTCTCATGGGGAACGACGAACACTCGCAAAACGTGTTCAAGAAGGCGATCGAGGCCGGACTCGACCCGCTGACCTACTGCGACCAGATGGAGCAGGAGTTCCGGAAGACGTGGGCGCGACTGGACGTGTCGTTCGACGATTTCATCCGCACGACTGAACCTCGTCACAAGGCTGGTGTCACGGAACTGGCGAGGCGTCTGTGGGATGCCGGCGACATTTTCGAGGGCGTCTACGAGGGCTGGTACTGCGTCAGCTGCGAGGAGTTCAAGCAGGAGAAGGATCTCGTCAACGGCAACTGCCCGCTGCACCCGACGTTGAAGCCGGAGTGGATTCGCGAGAAGAACTACTTCTTCCGCCTTTCCAAGTATCAACAGCCGCTGCTCGACCATTTCGCCTCACATCCGGAGTTTCTGCAGCCGGATATCCGCCGGAACGAGATCCTGCGGCTGATCGAGGGCGGCCTTCAGGATATCTCGGTCAGTCGCGCCGGGCAGTCGTGGGGCATCCCCCTGCCGTGGGATCCGTCGAGTGTCGTGTACGTCTGGTTTGACGCGCTGATTAACTACGCGTCGGCAGTTGGCCTTGGCGGAGATCAGCAACTGTTCGAGCATTGGTGGCCCGCAGATCTGCACATCATCGGCAAGGACATTACGCGGTTCCATTCGGTGATCTGGCCGGCGATGCTGATGGCCGCGAAACTGCCGCTTCCGCGCCAGGTGTTCGGCCACGGCTTCATGACGATGAACGGCCAGCGCATGAGTAAGACGCTCGGCACCATCGTTGACCCGATCGAGGCGGCAGACCGTCTCGGTCCGCAAGGGCAGGATCCGTTACGCCTGTATCTCGTAAAGGAGATTGCTTTCGGCGGCGACGGCGATTTCTCGTGGGACCGCTACGACGAGCGCTACAACGTCGACCTCGCCAACAACCTCGGCAACCTCGTCAGCCGGGTGACGGCGATGGCTGCGCGATATCGGCAGGGGCGCCTGGTCCCGTCCGCAGGCGGCTCCGGCCAGCTGCCGCGACTCGCCGAGCAAGTGAGGGCTGACTATCGCCGGGCCATGGACGGCCTGATGCTGCACGAGGGCGCGGCCGCCGCCTATCGGCTGATCGACGCCACCAACGAGTACATTGCCGCCACCGCGCCCTGGACTCTGGCCAAGGATCCGGCGTCAGCGGATCGGCTGACCCAGGTGCTGTTCGATGCGGCCGAGGCGATTCGGCTGGCGGCCGTGCTGCTCGAACCGATCATGCCGAGGTCGAGCCGCGAGATTCTGCGGCGCGTCGGTGCCGCCACTGGTGGCATCACGCTCGATCGTGATGGCCGGTGGCGCACCGAAGGTGAACGCCTGCTGCTTCAGGAAGGGCCGCTTTGGCCACGCAAGGAGACGACTAACGTGAGTGAGAATCCATTACCGCCTGACGCGCCATCGCCGGGAGCGCTGCCACCTGTTTCTGCCCCGACCACCGCGCCCTCTGCACCGGCATCAGTGCCGGCAGCCTCATCGGGCGCGGCACCAGCCGCTGCGGCGGCGGCGCCGTCGGTTCAGATTTCGATCGAAGACTTCATGAAAGTCGAACTCCGGACGGCAAAGGTGCTGACCGCCGAGCGGGTCGAGAAATCGAAGAAGCTGCTGAAATTGTCCGTGGACGTCGGCACCGAGCAGCGCACGCTGGTCGCCGGCATCGCTGAGGCCTACGAGCCGGAGGCGCTCGTCGGCAAGACGGTCGTGATTGTTTTCAATCTGAAACCGGCGAAGCTGATGGGGATCGAGTCCAACGGCATGGTCCTCGCGGCGAGCCCTGACGGTGGAAAGCCGACCGTCGTCTCGTTCGCAGAGCCACCTGCGCCGGGCACGCGCGTACGATGATCGACGTTCGGCTGAAGCCTCGCGCTACCGTCGAATGGCCGCGCGCCGGTCGACGGCGACGCTTCAGCCGAACCGCCATCATCGCAACGGTGGCGCTCGGTCTTTGCGGCGCGGCGCCGCCTGTGACGTCGCGCGAAGCGGCGACCGCGCGCTACTTCGAATCCGTTCGTGGGGAGCCGGCGCAAATGCAGCTCTTCCTGCGCGAGATGCCGAAGGGCGGCGATCTGCACAACCACCTGTCCGGCGCGATTTACGCGGAAAGCTACCTGCAATGGTCCGCGACCGACGGCGGGTGCCTGGTGACGGCGACGATGAGTCTGGTCGCCGGACCATGCGATCCGGCCGGCGGCAGGGTCCCGACGTCCTCGGTGCTCGCGGACGAGGCGCTCTACTCCCGCGCCATCAACGCGATGTCGATGCGCCACTGGGACCGGTCGCTCAACGGGCACGATCATTTCTTCGCCACGTTTGCGAAGTTCGGCCCCGCAGCGGGCAGGACCGGCGACATGCTGGCCGAGGTGATGGCGCGTGCCGGCTCCGAGCACGTCAGCTATCTCGAGTTGATGGTGACGCTGGCCGCCGCCACCACGACCCGGCTGGGGCGCGAACTCGCATGGAATGACCAGGCGCCCGACTTTGGCGCCGCCAGGCAGAGTCTGTTGACGGCCGGCCTTCGTGCTGCCGTTGCCGCGGAAGCCAGACAGCGGCTCGATGACGCCGAGGTGCGCCAGCGAACGCTGCTGCACTGCGACGCAAGTCACGCGGACGCGGGCTGCGGCGTCACCGTGCGCTTTCTGACGCAGGTGGGCCGCACGAATGCCCCGGCCGCAGTGTTCACGCAGATACTGACCGGCTTCGAGTTGGCATCGCAGGATCCGCGCATCGTCGGTTTCAACCTGGTGCAGCCTGAGGACAACCCCGTCGCCATCCGCGACTTCTCGCTGCAGATGCGGATGATCCAGTTTCTTCAACCGTTTTACCCTGGCGTCCAGCTGACGCTGCACGCCGGCGAATTGACTGCCGGTCTGGTGCCGCCCGAGGCATTGCGCTTTCATATCCGCGACTCGGTGCGGATCGCCGGAGCGAAGCGGATCGGTCACGGTGTCGATCTGATTTTCGAAGACGACGTCACGGCGCTGCTCGAGGAGATGGCGGCGAAGAAGGTGCTCGTTGAGATCGCGCTGACCAGCACCGACCGCATCCTCGGCGTGAGCGGTGGCGTGCATCCGATGCACACCTATCTGAAATTCGGCGTCCCTGTCGCGCTCGCGACCGATGACGCCGGCGTGTCGCGGTCGACCTTGACCGAGGAGTTTCAGAAAGCCGTTGACGAGCAGGGCCTCGACTACCTGGCCCTGAAGCGGATGGTCCGCAACTCGATCGAGTACAGCTTCGCCGAGGCGCCGACGAAAGCCAGGCTGAAGCTGGCGGTCGAGAAGGCGCTCGGCGAATTCGAACTCCATCACAGAAGCTGAAACGTGATCGACAGCCACTGCCATCTCGCCGACGACGTGTTCAACCCTGACCTGGACGCGGTAGTCGCGCGGGCCCGGGAAGCTGGACTCGAGCGGGTCCTCGTGATTCTCGAAGCCGGCCACGCGGCGGAGGCCGCGCAGGCGCGGCGCCTCGAACAGCTCTGGCCGGAGGTGCGTTTCTCGGTCGGCGTCCACCCGCATTCGGCCCACAACTTCGCCGCCGACCCCGACCGGGCTGCGACGCTGCTCAGGGAACAGATTGCCGCGACGCCATCTGCGCGGGCGGTCGGCGAGATTGGCCTCGATTATCACTACGACTTCTCGCCGCGAGACGTGCAGCAGGCCGTGTTCCGGGCGCAGATCAGGGTCGCACGCGAACTGCACCGGCCGGTGGTCATCCACACCCGGGAGGCCGACGAGGACACCCTCGCCATTCTGCGCGAGGAGGGCGGGAACGACCTCAGCGGAGTGCTGCACTGCTTTACCGGTACTCAGCCGCTCGCGGAGGCGGGGCTGGCGCTCGGCCTCTATGTCTCTTTCGCGGGCATCGTCACCTTTCCCAAGGGCGCCAATGTGCGCGAGGTGGCCAGTCGCGTGCCGCTCGACCGGTTGCTGGTCGAAACCGACAGCCCGTTTCTGGCGCCGGTTCCGTTCCGGGGTAAGCGCAACGAACCGGCTCATGTCGCCCGGGTCGCTGAAACACTGGCGGCGATCCATCAGGTGCCGGCGGCCGACCTGATACGGCAGACCACAGCGAACTTCCACCGCCTGTTCCGGCCGTGATAAAGTTTTGGCTAGAAAGACTGTGGAAAAGACGTCGCTGGCACTGACCCAGATCTTTGAGCCGATCCGCGGCGACCTTGAAAAGGTCGACCGCGAATTCGCGCGCCACGTGCAGTCGCAGGTCGAGCTGATCCCGAAGATCGGTCAGTACATCCAGACCAGCGGCGGCAAG
>DASXIR010000217.1:0-48539 GCA_036497895.1 Vicinamibacterales bacterium
CGAAGGACCAGGCGAGGGCGATGCCGACAAGCTGATAGCCCAGCTGGCCGGCGTTGCCGTCGATGAGGCCAACCGGCAGCGCGCGGTTCTGCGCGTCGTGAAAGATCGGATTGATCGCCTGCGTGGCGAACACGCCGGTCAGCAGGGCCCCGATCGTTCCGCCAGCGCCATGCACGCCAAACGCGTCCAGCGCATCGTCGTAGCCGAAAATGCCTTTGACGAACGTGACCATCAGGAAGCAGCCAATGCCACCGGTCAGTCCGATGAAGAGCGCCGGCATCGGAGTGACGAAGCCGGACGCGGGAGTGATCGCCACCAGGCCGGCAACGGCGCCCGAAATCGCGCCGAGCGCACTGGGGCGGCCGCGTGTCGCCCATTCGGCGCCGAGCCAGCCGACGGTCGCGGCCGCGGCGGCAAAATGGGTGGCGACGAACGCGCTGGTCGCCAGTCCGTTCGACGCGAGGGCGCTGCCGGCGTTGAATCCGAACCAGCCGACCCAGAGGAGGCAGGCGCCGATGAAGCTGAGCACCAGGCTGTGCGGCGGCATCGGATCCTTCGGGTAGCCGCTGCGTTTGCCGAGATACAGCGCGCACACCAGCGCCGACACACCAGAAGTGATGTGCACCACCGTGCCACCGGCGAAATCGAGCGTCGGGAAACGCCCGCCGAGCGATGCATTCAGCAAGCCGCCCTTGCCCCAGACCATGTGTGCGAGCGGCGCGTAGACGCAGAGGAACCACAGGGTCATGAACATCACCGTGCCGCGAAACGTCATCCGCTCCGCGGTGGCGCCGGTAATCAGCGCCGGCGTGATGATCGCGAACATCAGCTGGTAAATCATGAACGTCTGCTGCGGGATGGTGGCGCCGTAGTCGACGTTGGGATCGAGGCCGACGCCGTGCAGCATCATGTGACTGAAGCCGCCGATGATCGGCGTGCCTTCGCCGAAGCAGAGGCTATAGCCCACGACGGCCCACAGCACCGTGATCAGCGCCATCATCGCGAAGCTCTGCATCATGATGGACAGAGTGTTCTTCTGACGCACCAGTCCGCCGTAGAAGAGCGCGAGCCCCGGGCCGGTCATCATCAGGACCAGTGCGGCGCTGGTCAGCATCCAGGCGTTGTCGGCTGACGATTGTGCGGCGGCGATCTTCTGATCGAGCCTGGCGAGATCGGCGGTCGTGACGGTCGTCGCCGCAGTGGTGGCTGCGGGCTGCGCCAGCAGTGACGTCGCCGGCAGGAGTACGCAACACAGGAGCATCACCGCGGCGATGCGCCTCATCGATCGATCCTCTCGCCGGTGCGGATCCGGTAGCTCTGCTCAACCGGAATCACGAAGACCCGGCCGTCACCGATTTCACCGGTCCTGGCGGCCTCGATAATCGCCGCGACCGCTTCGTCCACGAGCTCGTCGGGGACGACGACTTCGATTTCCATCTTCGGCAGCAGGCTGACGTCGTACTCCTTGCCGCGGTAGATGGCCATGTGGCCCTTCTGCTTGCCGTGGCCGCGCACTTCGGTGACCGTCATCCCTGGCAGGTTCACCCGTCCCAGCGCATCCTTCACATCGTCGACCTTGTTCGGCCGTACGATTGCCTTGATCAGTTTCATCTCACGCCTCCAGCATCCGGGGGAAATCCGCGATCAATTCGGCGACAGCCTGATCGGACAGCTTGGCGCCCGCCTGAGTGATATGGAATACGTCGATGGCCCGCTGGCCTTCGGTTGAAATCAACACCAGCCCCACGTCGCAACCGTGCGTCGAGATGATGCGGCTGACGCGATGCAGCAAGCCAAGCACGTTGTCGGCGACGATATCGAGGATCGTGTAGCGGTGCGACGACTGGTTGTCCGCGTGGATCACCGGTGGCGTCGAGGTGACGCCCGGGCGGCGCCGATGCAGGACGCCGCGCTCGCGGGAGCGCACGGCCTCGGCCACGTCGGTGCTGCCGACGATCGCTTCGCCGAGCGCGGCGAGAAACCGCTCCTGCCCGCTGGCGTTCAGCTCGAGGAATCGTTCGTGATCGGCGAACTGAAAGACGTCGAGCACCAGGCCGTTCGGGCTGGTCATCGCCTGGCCGCGGGTAATGTCCATTCCGAAACTCGACAGCGTTCCGCAGATGTTCGAGAACAGGCTCGGCTTGTCGAGCGTGACCACCGTCAGCTCCCACAACGAGCCCTTCCGCTGCAGGTCGGTGTGGACGTCATCCGGCCTGATGTCGCGTGACAGTCGAATGTGGCGATAGATGACGTCGGTCGGGAACAGGCGCAGGTACCGGCGCGGCAGTCCCTCGACGAACCGCGCGATCTCGGCGTCGGTGATGTCGGCGGGACGGCCGGCGATCAGCGCGCGCACGCCGGCTTCCCGCTGTTCGATGCGGTCGTCAGCGTAGCCAAGAGTCAGGTGGTTGTAGGTGTCCACGTACAGACGCCAGAGCAGCTCTTCGCGCCACGGCGTCAGCGTTTCCGGATTCACGGCTTCGATGTCCACCAGCGTCAGCAGGCACAGCATCTTCAGCCGTTCTTCGATGCCGACCAGATCCGCGAGTTGACGAACCATCTCGGGGTCGTCCGTATCGCGGCGGAAGGCGATCAGCGACATCCTGGTATGGTTGCGGATCAGGAATTCGACCACAGCCATCGACTCGGCGGGGAGCTGCAGGCGCTGCATCACGTCCACCGCCATCCGCACGCTCTCGGCTGAATGATCCTCCGCGTCGCGCCACTTGCCGACATCGTGGAACAGCAGTGCCATTACCAGCAGTTCGGGATGCGCGAGATCGGCGATCAGCGAACTGAAACGCTCGCGTCCCTTGACCGAGCGGCTCGCCAGCCGCTCCAGGTTCCGAATCGTCAGGAGCGTGTGCTCGTCGACGGTGTACTTGTGATAGAAGTCGCGGACCACGCGGCAGAAAATCGCCTGAAATTCAGGGAACATCCGGCCCAGCAGCCCGCTGTCGTGCATCTCGGACAGACGCGCGTAGAGTCCCGCGCGCGGTTTGAGGAATTCGAGCAGCGCGTCGCGCTCGACCGCCGTCGGGAAAAATGCCTCATGGGCGCAACCCTCTACCCGCTGCTGAATCCAGGTCAGCGTCTCGTCGGCGACCGGCACGCCCGATTCAATCGCGGCCTGAAACAGCGGCAGCCAGCGCTCAGGACGGCCCTTGGCAGCCTCGGAGTCGACAAATCGAATGCCGTGGCCGTTGCGGGAACGTACCAGGTTGACGCCGACTGGAACGGGTGCGGCCTGACGAATCCACGCAAGCGCACGACTGACGACCCGCGCGTGGCGGAAGTAGTCGCCCATCAGGCGCTCGACCTGTTGCCGGGGGCCGCCGGTGTAGCCCATCACCGCCGCGGCCTGTTCCTGAATTTCGTGCAGCAGATCGTTGCGGTGCCGCTTGTGCGCGACGTGCACGACGGATCGTAGCCGCTGCAGGAATTCGGCGGCCTCTTCGAGCTTGACTCGATCGGTGGGGCCGCGATCGAGCAGCGACGGATCGGTCAGGGCCGCGATCGTCTGTGCGGCGAGCAGATCTCGAAGCGCGCCGGGCGCGTCTTTCACGTCGGGTTCGAGCTGATAGAACGTGTCGTTGAAGCGCGCGTGACGCTCATCGATCAGGTGCGTCAGCGCGTCCACGATTCGGGCGCGCGCATCGGGAGTCCGGACCACAGCGGAAACGCGTTCGAGCAGCGCTGAATCGCCGGTGACGGCCCGCGCGTCGAGCAGCGCGAGCAGGAACTTCGGGTTGTCGATCTCGAGCTCGATGAACTCGCTCGCCTGGCGAACCTGATGGCCGACCGAGAACTGGAGATCCCAGAGCGGATGCAAAACCGCGCGGACCCGGGCTTCCTCGGCCGGACCGATCGTCCCGTCGAACAACAGCAGTACATCGATGTCGGAGTAGAGGCTCAGCTGACGGCGGCCGTAGCCGCCGAGCGCCACCAGGACGCCCGCTGTCGCTGCCGCCGGTGCCTCGTTCCAGAGGCGCTGCAGGAGACTGTCGACGCAGCTCGAGAACAGATCGAGAGCACGGGCGCCCCCTTTGCCCCGTCCGCTCGCCGCGAAAAGCTCCACGCGTGCGGTTTCCACGCTGGAGAGCGACGTCGCCATTCGCTATGCCAGAGGGGCGGGCAGCGAGGAGCTGCCCATCAGATACGCGTCAACCGCTCGGGCACTACTGCGGCCATCGGCGATTGCCCAGACGATCAGCGACTGGCCGCGCTGCATATCGCCGGCGGCGAACACACCGGGGACATTGGTCATCCAGCTCGCGTCGCGCGCGACGGTGCCGCGTTCGGTCAGTGCGATTCCGAAACCGTCGACGAGGCCGTTGCGCTCCGGTCCGACAAAACCCATCGCCAGCAGTACCAGGTCGGCATCGAAGTCGACGGTCTGCTTGGTCTCGGTTTCGATCGCATGCAGCCGGGCGACACGGCCGTCCGCACCGGCCGAGAAGTGATCCGTCGCGATCGCGTAGTGCCGTTCGCCGCCTTCTTCGTGGGCGCCGGACACGCGGAAGATGTTCGGCCAGGTCGGCCACGGGTTGCCGGACGCGCGCGTGTCCGGTGGACGCTGCAGCAGCTCCAGCTGTCGCACGCTCCTGGCGCCCTGACGATGCGCGGTGCCAAGGCAGTCGGCACCGGTATCGCCGCCGCCGATGATAATCACGTGCTTGTCCCGCGCGCTGATCACCTCGACGTTGTCACCTTCGTTGGCTTTGTTCTGGACGGTCAGATACTCCATCGCGAAATGGATGCCGGCCAGCTCGCGGCCGGGCACGCGCAGATCACGCGGCACGGTCGAGCCGCCAGCCAGGACGATCGCGTCGTACTCGTCTTTCAGCTGCCGGGCGTCCACATTCACACCGACGTGGCAGTTGGTGCGGAAGCTGACGCCTTCCTCGCGCATCAGCGCCAGCCGTCGCTCGAGCCAGCGCTTTTCCAGCTTGAATTCGGGAATGCCGTAGCGGAGCAAGCCGCCGATGCGATCGGCGCGCTCGAGCACGGTGACGAGATGACCGGCATGGTTCAACTGATCGGCCACGGCCAACCCTGCCGGACCTGAGCCGACCACGGCGACGCGCTTGCCGGTGCGGATTGCCGGCGGCTTCGCAACCACCCAGCCTTCTTCGAACGCGCGCTCGATAATCGCGTTCTCGGCGTACTTGATCGTCACCGGCGAGTTGTTGATCCCCAGCACGCAGGATCCTTCGCACGGTGCCGGACACAACCGCCCGGTGAACTCGGGAAAGTTGTTGGTCGCGTGCAGCCGCTCGATCGCGGCGTCCCACCGGTTGCGATAGACCAGATCGTTCCAATCGGGGATCAGGTTGCCGAGCGGGCAGCCCTGATGACAGAACGGGATGCCGCAGTCCATGCAGCGGCCGGTCTGGTCCCGGAGCACCGCTTCCTCGTACGGCAGCGTCACTTCGCGCCAGTCGCGCACGCGCTCCGCCACCGCGCGCGACGCGGGCTTCTGACGCTGAACCTCGATAAACCCCGTCACCTTACCCATGTGCCTCGACCGCCATCGTCTCGGCAAGCGCGCGCTTGTACTCGCGCGGCATCACCTTGGTGAATGCTTTCGACGCCACATCCCACGTCGCCAGCAGACGCGAGCCGAGCTCGCTGCCGGTCAGGGCAACGTGTCGAGCGATCAGATCGCGGACCAGAGCCGCGTCCTCGCGTTCGAGCGGTTCGAGATCGACCATTTCGCGATTACAGCGGCGCTCGAACGCTCGAGAGCCGTTCAACACATAGGCGATTCCGCCGCTCATGCCCGCCGCGAAGTTCCGCCCGGTCCTGCCGAGCACGACCACCCGGCCGCCGGTCATGTACTCGCAGCCGTGATCGCCGACGCCTTCGACCACCGCCGTGGCGCCGGAGTTGCGCACCGCGAAGCGCTCGCCGACGACGCCGCGGAAGTAGGCCTCGCCGCTGGTCGCGCCGTAGAGCGCTACGTTGCCGGCAATCACGCTGTCTTCGGCGGCGAAGCTCGAGCCACGCGGCGGCGTGACGATGATTCGTCCGCCGGAGAGACCCTTGCCGACGTAGTCGTTGGCATCGCCTTCGAGCGTCAGCGTGATGCCGCGCGGGACGAACGCACCGAAGCTCTGGCCGGCCGATCCGGTGAACTGCAGCGAAATCGTATCGTCGGGCAAACCGCCACCGCCCCAGCGCCGGGTCACTTCGTAACCCAGCATGGTACCGACGGCACGGTGCGCGTTGCGGATCGTGCGGTGCAGGGAGACCGGGAGACCGTGATCGAGCGCGTCCGCCGATGCCGCGATCAACTCGTTGTCGAGTGCCTGATCCAGACCGTGATCCTGCGCCTGCATCCGGCGCCGCGACGCACCCGGAAGCATCTTCGGCTGGTGCAGGATGGCGGAGTAGTCGAGCCCTTTGGCCTTCCAGTGATCGACGGCTTCGCGAACCTCGAGTCGGTCCACACGGCCGACCATGTCGTCGAGCGTACGGAAACCGAGCTGCGCCATGTATTCGCGCACCTCCTCCGCGATGAAGCGGAAGAAGTTCACGACGAATTCAGGCCTGCCCGAGAACTGCGCCCGCAACGCCGGATCCTGCGTCGCGATCCCGACCGGACAGGTATTGAGGTGGCAGACCCGCATCATCACGCAGCCCGACACGACCAGCGGCGCCGTCGCGAATCCGAACTCCTCTGCGCCCATCAGCGCGGCGATCACGACGTCGCGGCCGGTCTTCAGCTGTCCGTCCACCTGCAGGATCACACGATCCCGCAGCTTGTTCATCAGCAGCACCTGCTGCGCCTCGGCGAGACCCAGCTCCCACGGGACACCGCCGTGCTTGATGCTGGTCAGCGGCGACGCGCCGGTGCCGCCATCGTGACCCGAGATCAGGATGACGTCGGCGTGCGCCTTTGCCACGCCGGCCGCTATCGTTCCCACGCCGGACACGGCCACGAGCTTCACCGAGATGCGCGCCTTCGGATTCGAGTTCTTCAGGTCGTAAATCAGCTCCGCCAGATCTTCGATCGAGTAGATGTCATGGTGCGGCGGCGGCGAAATCAGTCCTACGCCGGGTGTGGCATAGCGGACCTTTGCAATCCACGGATACACCTTGTGCCCGGGGAGCTGACCGCCTTCGCCGGGCTTGGCGCCCTGCGCCATCTTGATTTGCAGATCATCGGCATTGACCAGGTACTCGCTGGTGACGCCGAAACGCGCCGACGCCACCTGCTTGACGGCACTGCGCCGCCAGTCACCATTGGCATCGCGGGTCTGCCGCGCCGGATCTTCGCCGCCCTCGCCGGTGTTCGACTTGCCGCCGATCCGGTTCATCGCGATCGCCAGGGTCTCGTGCGCCTCCTGGCTGATTGACCCGTACGACATCGCGCCGGTCGCGAACCGCTTGACGATGCTGTCGACTGACTCGACCTGGTCGATTGGAATCGACGTGCCGTCCGACGTGAACTGAAGCAGGCCGCGCAGAGTGGCCTGGCGGACGCTCTGGTCGTCGACCATGCGGGTGTACTCCTTGAAAATCGAGTACTGGCCGCTGCGGGTCGAGTGCTGCAGCTTGAAGACCGTGTCGGGATTGAACAGGTGATATTCCCCGTCGCGGCGCCACTGATATTCACCGCCGTTCTCGAGCTCGGGCGAACCGCCCGACCGCGACGGGAACGCGTAGCGATGACGGCGCCCGACTTCCTCGGCCACCACGTCGAGGCCGATGCCGCCGATCCGCGATGCGGTGCCGGCGAAATACCGATCGACCAGCGGACGATCGAGACCGACCGCCTCGAAGATTTGCGCTCCGCAATAACCCTGCAGGGTGGAGATGCCCATCTTGGACATCACCTTCAAGATTCCCTTGTTCAGCGAATGGATGTAATTGACGACCGCTTCGTGGTGCGTGACGCCGACCAGGCGTCGCTGCCGAATCATGTCGTCGAGCGTTTCGAACGCCAGATACGGATTCACCACGCCGGCGCCATATGCCAGCAGCAGCGCGCAGTGATGCACTTCGCGCGCATCGCCTGATTCGATGACCAGGCCGCACTGAGTCCGCGTGCCCTGGCGAACCAGGTGATGGTGCACACCGGCGGTCGCGAGCAGACTTGGAATCGGCGCCTGGTCGCGGTCGGCGCCGCGGTCCGAGAGGATCAGAATCGTGTAACCGGACGAAACCGCGTCGCTGGCGCTTTTCTTCAGCCGCTCCATCGCGGCAGCGAGGCCCGCACCGCCCTTGCTCGCGTCGTAAACCATCGGCAGCGTGATCGACTTGAACGCCGGCTCGTAGACGTAGCGCAGCCTGGCGGTCTGGTCGTTGTCGATGATCGGATACTTGATTTTGATCTGCCGGCACGAATCGGGCCCCGGCTCGAGCAGGTTGCCCTCCGGACCAATCGTCGACTCCATCGTCGTCACCAGCTGCTCGCGGATGGCGTCGAGCGGCGGATTGGTGACCTGCGCGAACAGCTGCTTGAAGTAGTCGTAAAGCAGGCGCGGTCGATTCGACAGCACCGCCAGCGCGGTGTCGGTGCCCATCGAGCCGATGGGCTCGTCGCCGCTGGTGGCCATCGGCGCGAGCAGGATGCCGAGATCCTCCTGGGTGTAACCGAACAGCTGCTGACGCTGAAGGATCCGTTCGTGGCTGATCGGCGGCAGGTGAGGCGGATCCGGCAGTTCCTCGATGTCGATCAGGTGATCGGTCAGCCACTGACCGTACGGCTGCGCGGCGGCGAGCTCGCGCTTGACCTCTTCGTCCGGCACGATCCGGCCCTGGACCGTATCCACCAGGAACAGCCGGCCGGGATGGAGGCGGCCCTTCATCAGGATGTTCTCCGCGGGGATGTCGAGAACACCCACCTCGGATGCCATTACGACGAGACCGTCAGTCGTGACGTAATAACGCGACGGCCTCAGGCCGTTCCGGTCGAGCACCGCGCCGATGACTGAGCCATCAGTGAACGCGATCGAGGCAGGACCGTCCCACGGCTCCATCAGCGACGAGTGGAACTCGTAGAACGCCTTGACCTCGGGCGTCATCGTCTCGTGGCTCGACCACGGCTCCGGAATCATCATCAGGATTGCGTGCGGCAGCGACCGTCCCGACATCACCAGCAGCTCGAGCACGTTGTCGAACGTGGCGGTGTCGCTGCCGCCCTCGCGGATGACCGGCAGAATCTTCTTCAGGTCGTCGCCGAACACCGCCGACTTCAGTAGTCCCTCGCGCGCGCGCATCCAGTTGACGTTGCCGCGCAGCGTGTTGATTTCGCCGTTGTGCGCGACGTAGCGGTAGGGATGCGCCAGTGGCCACGACGGGAACGTGTTGGTGCTGAAACGCTGGTGCACCAGCGCGAGCGCCGACTCCATCTCCGGATCGGTCAGATCCGGAAACACCGGCGCAATCTGATCGGCCGTCAGCATGCCTTTGTAAGTCAGCGTGTTGGCGGAGAGGCTGACGATGTAGAAGCCGGCCGCATCGGGGAGGGCGAGCCGGTCGGCCGCGTGCTCGACCTGTTTGCGAATGACGTAGAGCGCGCGTTCGAAACGCTGACGCGCGGCGGCCTCGCTTTCGGACGCCGAGCGGCGGCGATCCTCGACAAACAGCTGCTCGATGACCGGCTTGGTCAGGCGTGCCGACGCGCCGAGGCTCGAGTCGTCGCCCGGAACCACACGCCAGCCGAGCACGCCGTGCCCTTCGGCACGCACCGTCTCTTCGATCAGCTGGCGCAGCCGCTCGCGGGCTGGCTGGTTGGTCGGCAGAAATACCAGGCCGGCGCCGTAATGACCGGCCGGAGGCAGTCCGAATCCGAGCGCGCCGGTCGCCTTGCGCAGGAAGCGATCCGGCATCTGGATGAGGATGCCGGCGCCGTCACCGGTGTTGGCTTCGCAGCCACAGGCGCCGCGGTGCAGGAGGTTGAGCAGGATCTGCAGGCCCTGCTCGATGACGCGGTGCGAGCGACGCCCCTGGATGTCGACCACAAAGCCGACGCCGCACGCGTCGTGTTCGTCGCGCGGATCGTAGAGCCCGGCCGGACCAGGAAGAGACATGGAACGCCAGTTATTACAGGGCTTGAGCTAGAAGTAAAATACAATCGTCGGATTGAACCCATGCTTTTCAGGCATGGGTTCCTTCATGCGTACCGCTTCTTGGTGGGATGCCAAAAACGGCCGGGGGCCGGGCTCACTCGCGGCCGGCTCATGACACGCGGATCAGCGGGTCGCTGGCGGCGAGTGCTGAAAATGTCGGTCGTACCAGGTAATGCTTCGCTCGATCATGTCGATCGTGTGACCGGTCTCGCGGATGCCGTGGCCCTCGCGCGGGTAGCGGATCATGATCGTTTCGACGCCGACGTCTCGTAACGCGATGTAGAACTGCTCTGCTTCGGCGATTGGTACGTCGTTGTCGTTCTCGCCGTGCACGAACATCGTCGGCGTCTTGACCCGGTTCGCGTAGCGGATGGCCGAGCGCTCCCACAACTTGTCGATGATGCCGTTCTGGTGCGGAAACCCGCCGTACTCCACCGCCAGGTAGTCGTGGTAGTACGACAGATAGTTCTGGGTCACGAGGTTGGAGATGCCCGCCGTGGGAATTGCGGCGCTGAATCGGTCGGTCTGAGTGATGATCCAGTTCGCGAGCTGACCGCCGTAGCTGCCGCCTTCGAGACCCATTTTCTGGCCGTCGATCCATGGGTAGCGCTTGAGCGCTGCATCGACGCCGGCGACGACGTCCTTGGCTTCGCCGCCGTCCTGGTCGGCAAAAATTGCGTCGGTCAGCTTCTGGCCGTAGCCGGTCGAACCCCGGTAGTTCACCATGAGTGAAGCCCAGCCCCGGGCGGCGTAAAGCTGTGCCTTGGCATTGAATTCGGGGCCCTGTTGGCCGTGCGGACCGCCGTGCATCATGACGATCAGCGGATGTTTCGATCCGGCGGCGATCTCGACCGGTTTGGTCAGGAACGCCTCGATCGGTGTGCCGTCGAAACTGGCGAAGGTAAACGCCTCGACGCCGCCGATTTTTTTACCCTTCAGGAGCGCCTGGTTCAGGGTGGTTACCGCTACCGGGGCGCTGGTGCTTCTCGCGACATACAGCTCCGACGGGCCTGCTGGCGTCGCCAGCGCATAGGCCATCGTCCAGGCGGCGCCCTGGTCGGTTCGCGACCAGGCGCTGATCGATCCGTTGTCGCCCAGTGCGAGTTCGGCCCGGCCGCCGGCGGCGGGCACCTTGTAGAGATGGTTCTGGCCTTGCTCCTGCAAACTGAAATAGATCGTCCGGCTGTCGCCCGACCATCGCGGCGTGCCCTGCCGATTGTCGAGCGAGTCCCCGAGCGAGTGACGATCGCTGCCGTCGGCATTCGACACCCAGACGTGGGTGTCCTCCATAGTGGTTTCCGAGGAAGTCAACGGCCGGGTGGTGCCCGAATACGCGATCCGCTTGCCATCGGGCGACCAGGTTGGATGGTATTCAGCGTTCTTCGTCTGCGTGAGCTGGGCGATCGCGCCGTCAGCGACGCGAACGGTGAACATGTCGTAGTTGAAAAACCGATCCGGATCGGGCTCGTGATTGGAGACGAACAGGATCCGATCGCCGGCGGGAGACCAATCGAGCGAATGCTCGTAGTAGTCGCCTTTTGTGAGCTGCCTGACTGTGCCTGACGCCAGATCGGCAACGAAAATGTGCAGGCGCCGGTTG
Source organism: Vicinamibacterales bacterium (assembly GCA_036497895.1). Taxonomy (GTDB): domain Bacteria; phylum Acidobacteriota; class Vicinamibacteria; order Vicinamibacterales; family CAVVIG01; genus CAVQFC01. Next base: position 11,680 of record DASXIR010000217.1, read on the forward strand.
TCGTTGAAACGGGTCAGGCCTTCTGAAGCCGTCGGCTTGTACAGGTAGCGCGTGATCACCATCGGATCGCCGTTGGCGTCCTGCTCGGGTCCCGCGGTGGCGGACACGAAGGCAATGCTTTTGGCATCCGGCGACCAGGTCAGCTGATCGCCGGACGATGGCAGCGGGTGGTTGGTGCTCTGGACCGGCGTGACGAACCGCGGTTGCGATCCATCGGCGGCGGCGACGAACAGCCCGAAGCGCTGAGTATCGCCTCCGACGTAGGCGATCGACCGGCCATCCGGCGACCAGCGCGGCGTGGACGCCGAACCGCTCGAGCCGCCCAGACGGTTCGAGGCCCGGGTGGACAGATTCATCACCCAGACCTGCGAGTACGGCCGTCCCGGCTTGTCGTTGTTCACCACCGCGTACGCGACACGGGTCCCGTCTGGAGACAACTGCACGTCGCCAATCGAGCGGAGGTGGTAGAGGTCCGTTACCTGCAGCGTGTTTCCGGTCGAGGGCGGAGGAATCGCGACGGCCGTGGGCTGCGCGAACGGCTGGGCCGCGAGGTCGCGCGAGAAGTGGTGATAGCCGGCCCCGGCCGTGAGACCGGCAATCAGGACACCGATCGCCGCCGTGTACCGCTTCATGTCCTCACCGTCCTTGCGCTTGCGACGTCATCGACGTGGTTCGATCTTGAACCATACCGGGTTCGTCGGAAGGCGGTTCGCGCTTTAGCGGAAGCGCACGCGGAAGTGGAAAGCGTTGGTCGACTCGAGCTTGCTCTGTCTGGTCTCGTACTCGACGGTATATTCGAGGCCCGAGAACGAACGAACGGTCAGGCCGAAGAGGCCATTGTAGGTGTCGATCGGCACCTGCGCGCCAATCACGTCGAACTGGCTGTTGGGCACACCCTGAAACTTTACGTCCGCGACGTTGGTGATGTCACCATAGGTGTGGTGATAGCTGGCAAGGATGTTCGGGCGCCAGTTGCCGCTGCGGCGAAAGGCATGGAAATCGACGTTGGCGTCGCGGGTCTTGAAAATCGTCGCGAGCGCATCGAGCGAGATCGAGTCCGCGCCGGTCTCTCCGTACGGTGAACGATCGAGGTGCGTGGCGCGGTAGCCGACTTTGGAATCGAATGTCCAGGTATCGCTTTTCTGCGTGCTCTGAACTTCGGTCCAGGCTTCGCGTACGTCGGCAACCTGTTCGCTGGTCGCATCGCGATTGATGCCGTCCGACAACGGCGTCGGATTGCCGTTGACGTCGGGAACCGTCGCCGCGAAGTTGATATTGCGCTCGGTCGACATCTTGATGTGCGCGAGACTGCCGCCGCCGTGAATCTTGATGAAGCCCAGGCCGTATCCGGAATAACCGAAGACGTGCGGCGACGTCATCGTGCTCGATCCGCTGATTTCAGTAAGTGATAGTCCACCCAGGCTCAGCGATCCGCCGCCGCCAAGGGTCAACGCCGGCGACATCTTGAAGTCGTAGCCGGCGCCGCTGCCGCCGACGTTGGCCCCGCCGCCACTGGCGCCGTCGCCCTTGAAGCTGGTATGCGACGCCGCCAGCTGAAGCCATGGCTGTCCGCCGCGGCTGAATGGCTGGCCCGCGGCCTTGTCGGCCTCGGCTTTGTCGTCCATCGCATGTTCGAAATCAGCCAGCGAATACTTGACGAGATCCACCGTCGCCTGCCCGTCGATCTGCGTCATGCGGAGCGTGCTCGAGTGAATTTCGCCGGACAGCTGTTGGAGCGCGTTTTCGAGCTGCGGGCCGCTCAACGCGGTGAGTTCGCGGACCACGGCGGCGTAGTCTCCGGTGATGCCGAACTTCGTCCGGTCCACGGCCTTGCCAACAGCGCCGGGGTTGCGACCGGTCACCGAGTTCGCCAATGGCTCGGCAATGTTGAGGATTGTGACCATCAGGTTGTAGCCGTCGGTCTTCAACACCGGCAGCAGCGAGGTCGACGGACTGGCGACGTCGTTCTGCGTCGCGGTGACGCCTTTCTGGGCGGTCAGCGCCAGATACGTCGCCGCACGCGACGGGTTCGGATCGTCGATCGAGACCAGCAGGTGCGTGCCGGTGAGCGTCGCGGTTCCGGCGACCTGAACGGGCGCCGCGGCGCCCTGAGCCACGGTCACTCCGAGCGTGGATCCCGGTACGGTCGTCAGGTTGCCGTTGATGAACAGCGTCGGAACTGTTTTGGCAGTGGCGGCCGTGACGATGCCGCCGGCGCCAGACGCCCCGAAACGCATCGCGTTGAATGCGCTGGTCGAACTGCCGGGTGCCGACACGTTCACGGTGCCGGCCAGGTTCAGGTTTCCAGTGATGGTGCCGGCCAGGTTGTAGGTGCCGTTTGCTCCCAGCGTCATGTCGCCGAGCACCGCGCCGTTCATCGCAAACAAACCCTTTGATCCAACCGAAATGCCGCCGCCGACGATGCCGTTGAGCGTGAAATTGGCGCCGGTCAGAACCGCAACGCTGCCGGCCATGTTGCCGTTGACCGTCAGCCCGCCTTCATCCACGGTGGTCAACCCGGTCATCGGCGTATTGCCGTTGATTGTGACCGTGCCGGCGCCGAACTTGTCGAGTGTGCCGGAGCCGGTGATCACGGCATTGACGGTACCGTTGTTGTCCTGCCTGAACGCCATCGCGGCGTTGTTGACGATGCCGCCCTGGAGGCTGGTGGTGCTGCCGGAGAGGGTGCCGGCCGCGATGAGCGTGCCGCCGGAATAGCTGTTGTTCCCGGTCAGCGTCAGGACGCCATTGCCGGTTTTCAGCAGCGCGCCGGAACCGGTCATCGTCCCCGCGTAGGCACCGTTCGCAGATTGGTTGAAGAGTACGGCCGCGTTGTTGACGATAGGTCCGGTAAGGCTGGTCGAATCGCCGGACAGCGCGCCAGCGAGTACGGTGGTCCCCCCCGAGTAGGTGTTGGCGCCAGTCAGATTCAGCGTTCCGCCGCCGTTTTTCGTAAGGCTGCCGGCACCGGTGATCGCACCCGCAAACGCGGAGCTCGAACCATCGCTGCCGATGACGACGGTCGCGCCGTTCGAGACGGCGAGTCCGCCTGTTCCGGACAATTGATTGATCGTCTGGCTGCCGCCGACGACGTCCAGCTCGGCGCCGGAAGCGACCGATACCAGCCCGCTCGCGCCGAGCGAGTTGTTGCCGCCGGCGACGAGGCGGCCTGCCTGAATCTGAGTGACACCGGTAAACGAATTCGACCCGGTCAGGGTCAGAACGCCGACTCCGGATTTCGTCAGACCGCCCGCGCCGCTGATTCCTCCGCTCAACGTCGCGTTGGTTCCACCCGACGTGTCAACGATCAGGCCGCCGGCATTGATGACGATCGTGCGGGATGAGGAGAAGAACTGTGCGTCGATCGCGAGCGTGCCGCTGGTACTGACGGTGCCGACGGTGAGTCCCGCGCCGAGTGCACCGAGCGCAGCGTCCGCGTTCACGAGCACGGCGCCGCTGGTCAACGCCAGGCCGCCGAACGTGTTAATCCCGGTGAGGCCGAGCGTGCCACCTCCGGCTTTGGTGAGCACTCCCGATCCGGTGATCGAGCCGCCAAACGTACTGCTCGATCCGTCGCTGCCTATCATCAGGTTGCCGGTGCCGATCGCCACAGTTCCGGCACCCGACAACGAATTGAACGCGCGATCGTAGCCGCCGAGATCCGCCGTCCCCCCGGCATTGACGATCAACGACGTGCTGGAACCGAACGCCGTCGGACTCGATCCGACCAGGGTGCCTCCGTTGACGATGGTCGCGCCGCTGTAGGTGTTGTCGCCGAGCAGCACGAGTGTCCCGGAACCAACCTTGGTCAGGCTCCCGAATCCAGAAACCGGGCCGCTGATTCCCGACACGAACGTGCCGGTCACGTCGAGGCCACCGCCAGCCGCACCGAGCACAACGTTGCGCGGTGTGGTGAAGCTCGCCCCGAAACCGAGCGTGCCGCTGGTCGTGGTGTCCCCGAGAAATACCGGCCCGCCGGTCGCGAAATACGAATGGCCGAGAGCGCCGTCGTTGTTTGCGACGACCTCGCTGTTGCCGTTGACGAACGTGCCGAGCGTGTAGCTGTTGTTGGTATTCGTCAGCACCAGCGTGCCGCCGCCGCTGACGAAAAGCCCGCTAGAGACTTCGGTGTCGCTGATGGTTCCGGTCCATGTCGCGGTGTTGCCCGGCGTCACCAACACCTGCGCGATCACGTTGGCCGTGGCGATCGAGTGAGCGAAGGTTCCAGTGCCAGTGATCTGCAGGACGCCGCCGTCAGAGATATTCACGGTCGAGAAGGTGCCGCCGAGATTCTGATCCGCCGACACACTCAGGGTGCCCAGCTGGATGTTGGTGCCGCCGCTGTAGTTGTTGTTGCCGGTCAACACCACTGTGCCGCCGCCGGAGACGACAACCGCGCTCTCGCCGCCGGTGCCGGAACTGCCGAACTCGTCGGAGATCGATCCGGCGACTGTCATCGTCTGTCCGGCACCTGGCTGGAGCGTGACGATGCCGAAGCCTGTGGTGAACAGCGTCTCGCCGAATGCCGAGCCGTTCGTCGCACCCGCCGCGCCGGCACCACCGAGGACGCTGGCGCCGTTGATCGTGAATGCGCCGGTGACGGTCAGGTTGCCGGAATTGAAAATGGCGCCGCCAAGTGCGCCGCCGCCACCACCACCGCCGTTGACAGCGGTGGAGCCGTTGCCGCCGAACTGCCCGCCGGCGCCGCCGGTACCTCCGACCGCGCCACCGCCGCCACCGGCGTAGCCGCCACCCCCGCCGGTCGCGTCGCCACCACCGCCGCCACCACCGAAGCCACCGGTACCGCCGGTGCCGCCCGCACCGACTTGCCTGCCGCCGCCGCCGCCGCCGTAATTCGCAGCGGCCGCCGCACCGCCGCCAGCAGCCTGCGTGCTGAGCGTGGCACCACCGCCGGCGTTGGCACCACCGCTGGGTGGCGGGCTGCCGAAATCACCACCGGCTGGCGCGCCGAGCAGGATGCCGTTTCCGCCGTTGGGCGTCACGCTGCCGCTGCCGCCGGTGGCGCCGTTGCCGAATCCACCGCCACCGCCCGGACCGTTCACGGTGCCGGCGCCGCCTGCGCCGCCGACGCCACCACCGCCGCCGGTGAAGGTCGAACCAGCGCCACCGGCACCGCCTGCACCACCAGCCGCTGTATTCGACAGCAGGTTGACGTTGCTCACGTTGACCGTCGCCTGCTGTCCGATGAACAGCGCGCCGCCCAGACCCGCGCCACCACCGCCACCGGCGACACCAGTGCCGCCGACACCGCCGGTCGCCGTCGTGTTCTGAATCGTGATGTTCTGAATGTTGACCGTGATAGCCGTCGGCGCCGACGTCGCGTCGTACCCGGCAACAACGAATCCGCGGTACTGATTGTTGCCGGACAACGCGAAGCCGCCACCGTCAATGGTCAGTCCGGTCGAGACGCTCGGGAGATCTGCGGTGAGGGTGATATTGCCGGTGAAGAGAATCGTCGTGCCGGCCGCGGCCGTGGACAACGCGGCGCGCAGCGAAGCTTCGTCGCTGACGGTGACTGTCTGCGCTCCTGCGGCCACGGGCAACGCGAGCGCGAAGACCGCGCAGGCGAGGATCCGCCACCTGGATCGCATGAGGACAGCGAAAGCGCGAGATTGCTTTGACACACCCATGACGTCAACGTTCCCCGACGTGATTTTTGGAGTTCCCAGACAGGGCTTCAGTTCGGTCACCAAGTGAACAGTCCGGCAGTACCCGAGCAAAGCCCGGCCGGTAGTGTATCGCGCCCGAGTCTGCTCGTGGAGCATGAATGTATGAGAGGGCCCACAGAGGCCTCCCCCCAAAGAATGTAATCTGTGGCTGATCGGACACATTGAGCCCAACCGTATTGCTGTCTAGCGGTGTTGCAACAAGCGCTGCGCCCTGCCGCGGATTCGTTTGCTTGGCGAAACGCCGGCGCCGGTCTAAAGTTCAGCCATGCCATCGACCTTTTGTCGCCGAATCGTGATGCTCGCAGCCATCTGCGCCGCGCGCCCGGGCCCTTCGGCCGCGCAGACTCCGGAACGTCCATTCGGCACGCTGCGCGAACAGGCGGTCATGCAGCAGGCGTGGCTGAAGAAGCGCCTCGACACGTTTCTGCCGGCGTTGATGCGCAAGCACGGCGTCGACATGTGGGTCGTGCCGATGCGCGAGTACAACGAGGACCCGGTGTTCTCGTCGATCACGGCGCCGGAAACGTTTTTTGCGCGACGCCGGACGATTTACGTGTTCTTCGACAAGTGCGCGGCTACCGGTACGGCGGCCAGCGCTGCGTGCGTCGAGCGCATCGCGCTTGGTGGCACCAGCCAGGGCGGCGTGTACGAAGCGCGCAGTTCGATGAAGGCAGTCGCGTCCGCCGTCGGGGGTCGGCAAGCCGAGCTGTGGGGTGACGAACAATGGATGCTGCTGAAACAGGTGATCGAAGAGCGCAAGCCGAAAGTGATCGGAATCGATCGCTCGACCACCTTCGCGTTCAGCGACGGCCTCTCGAGCGGTGAGCTGCAGGGCATGAGCGAAGCCCTCGGCAAAACCTGGACGACGCGATTTCACGATGCCGAGCGCCTGCCGCTCGAACTGATCGCGTCGCGGCTGCCGGAGGAAGAGGCCTTCTTCGAGAAGATGACCGCCCTGGTCTGGCAGATGACGCAGACGATGTTCTCGGACAAGGTGATCACGCCGGGGAAGACGCGCACCAGCGAGCTGGTCTGGTGGTGGCGCCAGCGAACCAACGATCAGGGACTCGGCACCTGGTTTCAGCCGAGCATCGAGGTCCAGCGCAAAGGCGTGAAGAGTGAGCAGCTCGGCGAGGATCCGATCATCCTTCCGGGCGACATCCTGCACTGCGACGTCGGGATCACGGTGGCGCGACTCAACACCGACACGCAGCACAACGCCTACGTGCTGCGGCCAGGCGAGACCGACGCGCCTGCGGGACTGAAGCTGGCGTTAGCTAACGGCAACGCGATGCAGGATATCGCGATGGAAGAGACGCGGCCCGGTCGCACCGGCAACGAAATCCTTGGCGCGGTGCTGGCGCGGATGAAGGCCAAGGGCATCAGCGGGACGATGTACTCACATCCGATCGGGATGAATGGCCACGGCGCCGGTCCGCTCATCGGTCTGTGGGACTACCAGGACGGCGTGCCCGGCCGCGGCGACGCGAAAGTGGTTCCGTCGATGTGGTTTTCGGTCGAGCTGCAGGCGACAACGCCGGTGCCTGAATGGGATGGTCAGCCGGTACGCATCGCGCAGGAAGAGGACATGGTGGTCGGCGCCGACGGCAAGACGCGGTGGGCGCTCAAGCGGCAGGACAAGCTGTTCCTGGTCGGCAGTCGATAGTCGGAGCTGTTGCTCGACTATTTCGTGATGACTTCCCGGCCGTCCATGTAAGGCCGCAGCGCAGTCGGCACCACAACCGTGCCGTCCTTCTGCTGGTAGTTCTCTAGAATCGCAATCAGTGTCCGGCCGACGGCGAGTCCGGATCCGTTGAGGGTGTGTACGAAGTCCGCCTTGCCCGTGCCGGCGGTGCGGAACTTGATATTCGCCCGCCGCGCCTGGAACGCCTCGCAGTTGCTGCAGGACGAGATTTCGCGATACGCCTTCTGACTCGGCAGCCACACCTCGAGGTCGTAGGTCTTCGCGGCCGCGAATCCCATATCCCCCGTACACAGCAGCATCGTCCGGTACGGGAGCTCGAGGCGCTTGAGGATTTCTTCCGCGTTCAACGTCAATGCCTCGAGCGCGTCGTATGACTGCTCCGGCGTCGTGAACCGGACCAGTTCCACCTTGTCGAACTGATGCTGCCGGATCAGCCCCCGCACATCCTGCCCGTACGATCCAGCCTCGCTACGGAAGCACGGTGTATAGGCGGTGTAGAGGATCGGCAGGTCGCGTCCGTCGAGAATTTCAGCGCGGTGCAGGTTGGTGAGCGGAACTTCCGCGGTCGGCACCATGTAGAGATCCCAGTCACCGGCAATCTTGAAGAGATCCTGCTCGAACTTCGGCAGCTGACCGGTGCCTTCCAGCGTCGCGCTGTTGACCATGAACGGCGGCTCGACTTCACGGTAGCCGTGGTCGCGCGTATGCACGTCCAACATGAAGTTGATGAGCGCGCGGGACAGCCGGGCGCCGGCGCCGCTCAGCACGGTGAAACGCGCGCCGGCGATCTTGGTGCCGCGCTCGAAATCGATGATGCCGAGCGCCGGCCCGAGATCCCAGTGGGCCACAGGATTGAAATCGTAGGCCTGCGGCTCGCCGGATCGACGCACCTCGACGTTGTCGGCGGCGCTCTTCCCGACCGGGACCGTCGCGTGCGGCAGGTTGGGCAGGTTGAGGACCGCGACCGCGCGCTGGTGATTGACCGAGTCCAGTTGGAACCCGAGCTGCTTGATCTGCTGCGCGCGCAGGCGACTGGCTTCCTGAATCGACGCGGTGTCCTGACCATGACGTTTGGCGCGCGCGATCTCGTCCCCCGAGGTGTTCTGCTGGCGCTTGAGGCCCTCGACTTCAGGAATCAGCCGGCGGCGCGCGGTCTCGAGCATGGCGATCTCTTCGAGCGCCTTGTCAGGATCAAGGCCGCGTGTGCGCAATCGTGCACGGACTTCCTCGATGTGATCGCGAATGTATGCGGGGTCGAGCATGCTACCTCGGACCGGTATTGTACGTTACGATTCGAGCACTATGGCTTCGGTGCGAAAGGCCGTCTTCCCAGCCGCGGGTCTCGGCACCCGCTTTCTCCCTGCGACCAAGGCGCAGCCCAAGGAAATGCTGCCGCTGGTCGACAAACCGATCATTCAGTACGGCGTCGAGGAGGCCGTTGCTTCCGGCATCGACAACATCCTGCTGGTGACCGGTCGCGGCAAGAACGCCATCGAAGATCACTTCGACGTGTCGGTCGAGCTCGAGACGTTTCTCGAGGCGCGCGGGAAACGAGATCAACTGGCCGAAATTCGTAAGATTTCAAACCTGATCAACTTCGCCTATGTCCGGCAAGGCGAACCGCTCGGCCTCGGACATGCGGTACTGGTCACGCGCGAGTTGGTCGGCGACGAGCCCTTCGCCGTGATTCTCGCCGACGACGTCATCGATGCGCAGCCACCGGCGATTCGTCAACTGGTCGACGTCTTCGAGAAGCTGGACGGTCCGGTTCTGGCGGTCGAACGCGTCCCACGCGAGGACATTTCGAGCTATGGCGTCATCGCGATCGAGCCTAATACCAAGCTCGGCGACGGCATCTATCAGGTCCGCGATCTGGTCGAAAAACCGCCGAAGGAAGAAGCACCGTCGGATCTGGCGATCATCGGACGCTACATCCTGACGCCGGACATCTTCCCGGCTCTTGCCGCCACCAAGAGCGATCGCACCGGTGAGATTCAGCTGACGAACGGCTTGCGTGAGTTGCTCAAGACGCGGCCGATTTATGCGTGCGAGGTGAAAGGCGTCCGCCACGACACCGGCCACAAGCTGGGATTCCTGAAGGCCGTGGTGTACTTCGCGATGCGTCGGCCCGACCTCGCTGACAAATTCGCCGCCTACCTCGCCTCGCCCGAGATTCAAGCACTCAACAAGCGCTGACTCGCGTTCCGCTTATTCCTTGCTCGACGAGCCGCTGGCCGGCGCAGCAGGTGCGGCTGGGCTCGACGTGCTGGTCGCCGGCGCTGACGAGGCGCCCGCCGAGGAATCGGTCGAAGACGATGCGCTTTTCTCGCTCTTGACCGAGCCGTCGGCCTTGTCCGATTTCTCTGACTTGGGGGTGTCGGCCTTCTCGGCTTTCGCGGCACGATCGGCTTTTCCGCCATCGGATTTCGGCGCCGTTCCGCTGTCGCCCTTCGGGTAGTCGGTTATGTAAAAACCCGAGCCCTTGAACTGAATCGCCGGCGACGAGAACAGCTTGTGCACGTGGCTGCCGCAGACCGGGCAGGTGTCAACCAGCGGATCGGAAAACTTCTGTATCTTCTCGAAGCGGTGACCGCAGGCGTCACACTCGTATTCGTAGAGGGGCATTTCTCGTCCTCAGTCCAGTAAATCGCCGCTGTCGTCGCTTCCGAGCATCAGTTGACGATGGAGCCAGAACGGCGCGGTGCCCTGGCCGAGCAAGGTGTCGTGAAACGACTTGAGCGAAAATGCTTTGCCCTGCAGCTGCTGGCAGTCCTGCCGCAACTTGAGCAACATCAGTTTACCCACCGAGTAGACCAGATACGTCGGGTCGAACGCGCCTCGCTCGGCCTCGCGCCGCGCGCCGCTTTCCTCGAGATACGCCTCCTCCCGAAAAAAGCGGACGCCCTGCTCGACCGACATGTCCTCGGCGTGCAGCTTGATGCACACGATGAAACGGGCGAGCCGGATCAGCGACTCGGCCAGCTGTCCGAGCTGGATGCCGTAGTCCTGACGGCCGAATCCGGCCTCGATCATCATCTGCTCGCAGTAATGCGCCCACCCTTCGACGAAGGACGCGGGCGAAAACATGATCGACTTGCGTGCCTTCGAGACCACGCGGCGCAGATGCTGGTAGTGCAGGAAGTGCCCCGGGTAAACCTCGTGGATCGAGATCGACCACAGGGTCGGAAAGTTGTAGTCGCGAAGGTGTTCGTCCTTGCGCTCGGCCGGCCATGACGCGTCGGCGTCGGTCAGGTAGTAGTAGGCGCGAGTCGCTTTGGTTTCGAAGGGGCCGGGCGTCCACATGCTCGCGAACGACCACCGGTAGAAATCAGGCGTCGGCGCAACGGTGATCGATTCACCGGGCGGCAAGGTGATCAACTGATGACGCTGCAGGAACGTCGCGAGCTCTTCGACCTGCTGGCGGCCGACGTTGACCAGCTCGCCGGGCGCCGGATGTTCGCCTTTGGTGCGCCCCCAGGTGGTCAACGGATCGCCGCCGTTCATCCGGCCGGCCAGCGAGCGGAACCGCTCCTGGGTTTCGGCCAGCTCGCGCTCGGCGATCACGAGCAGCCGATCGAGCGGCACGTTGATGCCTTCGTCGAGTCGAAGCTTGCGTTCGAACTTCTCGCGCCCGAGCCTGAACGAACCGCGCGCGTTCGGCGAGGCTTCGACTTCGAGGTACTGCAGGTAGGACCCGACCACCTGTGACGCCTCGGTCTGCGCGTCCGCGAGGTCGCCGAGCAGGTGCATGTCGTCGAGATTGGCGAATGCCCGCGGCAGCTCATCGTCGATGAACTTGAGCGTGCCGCGCATCGTCTCGATTCCAACCTTGACGAAGATGCCAGGCGGCTCCTTGACGTTGTCGCGGGCGGCCTGGATCAGACGCGGCGTCTGCCGCAGTTTCGACAGTACGCGACGGGCGCGCTCGGCCGGCGGCGCATGCGAGAAGAGCGTCTGACCGGCGAGGCTGGAGCCGATCAATTCGGAGTAGTGCTGCGGATTGCGCTCCCAGGTGCGCACCTCCTCGAGCTCGAACTGGCGGCCCTCGAGATTGGCGGAGAGCATTTTGTGCTCGAGCCGTTCGACCGGCGTCAGCGCATCCTGATGGATCTCGGCGAGGCGACGCCGATAGCCCGCGAGCGCGTGCGTTTCGTTGTCGACCGCATCGCGGCTCACGTCCTCCAGCAGATCGTCATGCGTGTGGACGCCGTCCAGCGTCGCGTGGGTCGGATGCGTCTCGTGCAGGTAGCCGAGGAGATCGTCGACGAAGTGGGGAAAGGGCTCGGAAGCAATCATCGTTTCTAGCGAGAGTCCGGTTGCTCCGGACGAGTTGGGTCAACCAATACCGATCCGCCAATGGTACAATAAATGAGCGCGTTACATGCCCGGCACGCTGTTCGTGGTCGCCACGCCGATCGGCAACCTCGAGGACATCACGGTGCGTGCGCTGCGGGTGCTGCGCGAGGTCGCCCTCATCGCCGCCGAGGACACCCGGCGCACAGCCAATCTCCTGTCGCGCCACGGTATCGCCACTCCGACGACCAGCCTGCACGAGCACAACGAAGGCACGAAGTCCGCAGCGATGATCGCGCGCCTGCTGCAGGGCGACGATATCGCGCTCGTGTCGGACGCCGGGACGCCGACAGTGTCGGACCCGGGTGGGCAGTTGATTCGAGCCGCGATCGACGCCGGCGTCAAGGTCGAGCCGATTCCGGGAGCGAGCGCGGTCTTGGCGGCGTTGGCCGCGTCTGGACTACCGACCGACTCGTTTTTGTTCATGGGCTTTCCGCCAACTAGGTCGAAAACCAGAAACGACTGGTTTGAGCGGATTAAGGCGGTTGGTGGAACGATAGTTTTCTTTGAGGCCCCGCATCGCATCCGCGAAACGCTGGCTGAGCTCAAGCGGACGGTTGGTGATCAGCCGATTCTGCTGGGACGTGAGTTGACGAAAGCCCACGAGGAATTGGTTAGAGGACCTATATCAACTGTCCTTACGGCTTTAACAGAAGTGCGAGGCGAGTTCACGGTTGTGGCCAATGTTGGTCAATCAACAGAACATGCAGCCCTTGAAGCCCCGGACGATTCGGTTCTTTTGGCTGATTTTGGTGAAATGACAGAATCTAGAAGTGTCACTAGAAGGCAAGCGCTAACGGCAGTCGGGCGGAAGCATGGGCTTTCTCCCAACAAGGTCTACGAAGCTCTGGAGCGAGCCAAGAAATCTGTCGAATGACTTAATTGTCGGCGTTCCATGGCTGCTCTCAAGCTCCGCAGCTTGACCGGTCCGAGACGTTCTGTTACTTTACCCGCTTCACACGCGGCGTTCTTCACTCCGCGCGGCGCTTATGGCCAAGCAGCGGCGGCCGTCTCCCCAATCGACGAAGGCTCAACTGCAGGATTCCTCTGCGCATCCGCCGGGCAACCGCGCAGGGGCCGAGGAAACCCAGATCCCAGCAATGACCAACCAGCCACGCCAGCGCGCCACCTACGTCCAAGCGGTCGCGTTGTACGAGCGCGGCGTGGAGGCGCTGCAGAATCACGCTTACCAGCAGGCGACCACGCTGTTCGAATCGGTCCTCCAGCAATACCCGGAAGAAAAAGAACTGCACGAGCGGGTTCGCTTGTACCTGAATATCTGCCAGCGCCAGGCGGCGCAGCGCGAGGCGGCGCCGCAGACGATCGACGAGCGCCTGTATGCGGCGACGCTGGCCATCAACGGTGGCTCCTACGATCAGGCGATCGCGCACCTGCGGCTGGTCCGTGACGAGGACCCTGACAACGACCACGCGATCTACATGCTTGCCGTCGCACACGCGCAGCGAGGCGAGCACGCCGAAGCGGTGGCACACCTCGAACGCGCCATAGCGCTCAATCCAGAGAACCGGGCACTCGCCCGCCACGATCCCGACCTCGAGGCCCTGCGCGCCGACGCCGCCATTCGCACGGCCATGGACACGCCGTCGGCCCGCATCGACCCCCGCCGATCCCTGAAGACCCGTTCGGCGCGATAATCAGACGTGGACGTTCACGTCGTCATCCTCGCCGCCGGCAAGGGCACGCGCATGAAATCCGCCCTGCCCAAAGTGCTCCATCGGGTGGCGGGCCGGCCGATGATCGAGCACGTGCTTGCTTCCTCCGCGGCGCTCTCCCCTCGCTCTACCACGGTCGTCATCGGTCATCAGGCGGAAACATTGGAGCGCGCGCTGGCGGCACAGGCCGGCGTCGGGTTCGTGATTCAGGAACCTCAGCTGGGGACCGCGCACGCGCTATCGATGACTGAGAACGCACTCGCAGGAGCGACGGGCACCCTGGTGCTGTTGTCTGGCGATGTCCCATTGCTGACGCCGAAGACGTTGACCGCGCTCGTTGGTCGTCATGTGGGAGCCGGTGCCGCGGCCACGGTGGTGACCGCCGTTCTCGACCAGCCGCGCGGCTACGGCCGCATTGTCCGGGACGGCGAGCGTATTGCGCGAATCGTCGAGGACAAGGACGCGACGCCGGCCGAGAAAGAAATCCGGGAAATCAATTCCGGCATTTATGCTTTCGCGTTGACTGGCTTGTTCGACGCGGTGCGCAACATTGCGGCGGAGAACGCCCAGCACGAGTATTACCTTCCGGATCTGGTGGCCATCTTCAGGCAACAGGGCCTGGCCGTCGAAACCGTCACGGTCTCGAACCCGGACGAGATTCGAGGCATCAACAGCCGCGCCGAACTCGCGGCGGTGAGCCGAATCGTGCGCGACAACAAAGTGGCGGAGCTGATGGCGGCGGGCGTGACCATCGAGGATCCCGGCACCACCTACGTCGATCGCGAGGTCAGCGTCGGGATCGACACGATCATTCACCCGGGTGTGTCGCTCGAGGGCCGAACCCGAATCGGCGGTGGCTGCGAAATCCACAGTGGCTCGCGCATCGTCGACTCGGAGATCGGAGAACGCGTCACGATTCTGAACCATTGTGTGATTACGAGCTCGGCGGTCGCCAAGCGCGCAACGGTCGGACCGTTTGCACATCTGCGCAACGAGGCTGACGTTCGCGACGGTTCAAAGGTCGGAAACTTCGTCGAGCTCAAGCACACCGTGCTCGGCGCCGGTTCGAAAGCCGCGCATCTGGCGTATCTCGGGGACGCGACAATCGGCGAACGGGTCAACATCGGCGCCGGGACCATCACGTGCAACTACGACGGGGTCAAGAAACACCAGACCATCATCGAAGACGAAGCGTTCGTCGGCAGCGACTCGCAGTTGATTGCGCCGGTCACCATCGGTGCCGGCGCCTACGTCGGGACCGGCACCACGGTTCGGACGTCGGTGCCACCAGGCGCGCTGGCGGTCAGCGCCGGCAAACAACGCAACATCGAAGGATGGGTTGAGCAGAAAGCCGGACGTCGAAAGTCGGAAGCCAAGAGTTAAGGCGAACCAGGAACATCGGTACACACACTTATGTGCGGAATCATCGGCTACATTGGACCGAAAGAAGTCGTCCCAGTGCTCATCGAGGGACTGCGGAAACTCGAGTACCGCGGATACGATTCCGCAGGCGTCGCCGTCGTTCGCGACGGCGTCATGGACCTGCGCCGCAGCGCCGGCAAGCTGGCCAACCTCGAGCAGGTGATCCGCATCAACCCGATTACCGGAGGTTACGGAGTCGGCCACACCCGTTGGGCGACGCACGGCCGACCGACCGAGGAGAACGCGCATCCGCATCGCGATTGCACCGGCAAGATCGTGGTGGTTCACAACGGCATCATCGAGAACTACCTCGACCTGAAGCAGGAGCTCCAGCGTCAGGGTCACACCTTCGTCACCGAGACCGACACCGAAATCGTCGCCCATCTGGTCGAGCGCGAGATGAAAGACGACGGTCTCGAAAACGCGGTGCGGCGGGCGCTGCTGCTGATGCGAGGGTTGTTCGCGTTGGTGCTGATCTCGGCCGATGATCCCGAGAAGATCGTGACGGTCCGCAACGGTCCACCGATCGTTGTCGGTCTCGGCGACGGAGAGTTCTTCGTCGCGTCCGATATCCCGCCCATCTTGACTCACACCCGCGACGTGGTCTTCCTCGGCGACGAGGAAATGGCCATCGTCACGCGCACCGGTGTCGAGTTCACGGATTTCTTCGGACGGCCGGTTTCCAAAGCGACACAGCGGGTGCTGTGGGATCCGATCATGGCGGAAAAGGCCGGCTACAAGCACTTCATGCTCAAGGAAATCTTCGAGCAGCCGACCGCCGCGCGCGAAACCATTCTCGGCCGCCTCTCGCAGGACACCGGTAAGGTGTTTCTCGACGAGATGAAGATCACCGACGCGCAGTTGGCCGCGGTGGAGAAGGTCACGATTCTCGCCTGCGGCACCTCCTGGCACGCCGGACTGGTCGGGAAGTACATCATCGAGCGGCTGGCACGCGTGCCGGTCGAGGTCGATTACGGTTCGGAGTACCGCTACCGCAGCCCGATTGTTCCGCCGCAAACGCTGGCTGTCGTGATCACGCAATCCGGCGAGACCGCCGATACGCTTGCGGCCCTGCGCGAAGCCAAACACGGTGGCGCGCAAAGCCTGGCGATCTGCAACGTCGTCGGCAGTATGGCCACGCGCGAGACCGACGGGACCATCTATACGCACGCCGGCCCGGAGATCGGCGTCGCCTCGACCAAGGCATTCACGTCGCAGCTGGTCGCGATCTACCTGCTGGGGCTGCGACTGGGCCAGGCTCGTGGCGTGCTGTCAGGCGAGGCGTCCAAGCCGCACATCGACGCGCTGCTGCAGCTGCCGCTGCTGCTGGAGCAAACGCTGAAGATGGCACCGGAAGTCGAAGAAGTCGCCGCGCGGTTCCATACCCGAACCGACTTTCTCTATCTGGGCCGGGGCATCAACTATCCGATCGCCCTCGAAGGCGCGTTGAAGTTGAAGGAAATCTCCTACATCCACGCCGAGGGCTATCCGGCCGGCGAGATGAAGCACGGTCCAATCGCGCTCATCGACGAGCTCATGCCGGTCGTCACGCTGGCGCCGACCGACGCGGTGTTCGAGAAGATGATCGGCAACATGCAGGAGGCCAAGGCGCGTGGCGGCTCGGTCATCGCGATTACGACGCGGGGAGAGGACAAGCTGCGATCGATTCTCGATCCGGCCGGCGACGTCGTCCTCGAACTGCCGCGCGCTCCGGAATTGCTGACGCCGATCGTCATGGTGGTGCCGCTGCAGCTGCTGGCCTACGACATCGCGGTCCGGCGCGGCTGTGACGTCGATCAGCCGAGAAACCTCGCCAAGAGCGTCACCGTCGAATAGGGACCCGCCGGCCGGCGCTAGGGGCTGACGAGCGACGATGCTACGATCGCTGTCAGCCTCCGGCCCCATGCAGTTTCTAGAAACGCTCAACCCCGAACAACGCGAAGCGGTCCTCCACCGCGACGGTCCTTTGCTGATTCTGGCGGGGGCGGGATCGGGGAAGACTCGCGTCATCACCAGCCGCATCGCCTATCTCGTCGGCGACGGCCACGCGAAGCCGAACGAGGTCCTCGCGGTCACGTTCACGAACAAAGCGGCCGAGGAAATGCGCGCCAGGGTCGAGTCGCTGCTCGGTTCGGACGTCAAAGGCATGTGGGTGTCCACGTTTCATGCCTTGTGCGCGCGCCTGCTCCGTCGCGAAGCGCCCGCGATCGGTCTGTCCCGCGATTTCGTCATCTACGACTCGTCCGATCAGATGACCGTGGTGAAGCAGGCGCTCAAGGCGCTGCAGATCGAAGACAGCTATGTGCCGCCGCGCGCCGCGCTGTCGCGAATCAGCACGGCGAAGAACAAGATGGAAACGCCGGACCAGATGGCGGCGAACGCCGGATGGAACCGCCGCGACGAAACCATCGCCAAGGTCTACACCTACTACCTGAACGCACTCAAAGACAGCAGCGCCCTCGACTTCGACGATTTGCTGCTGAAGACCGTGGATCTGTTCGAACAGGCCGAACGCGTGCGGACGAAATACTCACAGCAGTTCCGCTACGTGATGGTGGACGAGTACCAGGACACCAATCGCCCGCAGTACCTGTTGATCCGACGGCTCGCAGAAGTCCACCGCAATCTGTGCGTCGTCGGCGATCCGGATCAGTCGATCTACAAGTGGCGAGGCGCCGACCTCCGCAACATCCTCGACTTCGAACAGGATTTCGGCGAGGCCACGATCGTCAAGCTCGAACGGAACTATCGATCGACGCAGGTGATTCTCGACGCGGCCTCGGCGGTCATCAGCCAGAATCGAAACCGCAAGGACAAGCATCTGTGGACCGACCGCAAGGGCGGAGCCCGCATCACCTACTTCCGCGGCGGCGACGAGCTCGAAGAGGCGGATTTCATCACCCGAACCGCCCGTGGCGCGCTGGCCGATGATGTCGAGGCGACGGTTGCGGTGCTGTACCGGACCAACGCCCAGTCGCGCGCGATCGAAGACGCGCTGATGCGGGAAGGCGTCGCCTACAAGATCGTCGGCGGCGTCCGGTTCTACGAGCGAAAGGAAATCAAGGACGCGCTCGCCTACATGCGCCTCGTCATCAACCCACACGACGATGTCAGCCTGCGCCGGGTCATCAACGTGCCGGCGCGTGGCATCGGCAAAGGGGTAATGGATACGCTCGAGGCGATTGGCCCGGCCAGTGACTACGACACGGCGCTCCCGTTGCTCTCAGCCGGCCTGGCGCCGGCGCTGTCGGTCAATTCGCTGTGGGCCCGGCTGGTGCACGGCATCAACCAACGTGCGTTCCCCAACCGTGCGGTGGCATCGCTGACGGCGTTTCGTGATCTGATCGTCAGGCTGACCGAGGTGGCACGCACCGAGCCGGTGTCGATCGCCATCGGCAAGATGCTCGATCAGAGTGGCTATCTGCAGGATCTTCGCGAAGACCGCAGCGAGGAATCCGAGAGCCGGGTCGAGAACCTGGCCGAACTGGTATCAGCTGCACGCGAGTACGAGGGCCGCGATCCTGAAGCCTCGCTCGGCGGTTTCGTCGATCGATTGTCGCTGCTTTCGGACGTCGACGAGGAACAGGGAACGCGCGACGCACGGGTGTGGATGATGACGCTGCATAGCGCCAAGGGTCTCGAGTTCCCGGTCGTCGTTCTTGCCGGTCTCGAAGAAGGGTTGTTCCCTCACTCACGGTCAGCCGATGACGACGAGGAACTCGAGGAGGAACGTCGTCTGTGCTATGTCGGGATGACACGGGCCCGCTCCCGATTGGTCCTGACCGGAGCGGCACGCCGCCGTGTCTTCGGCGAGTACAAGGCGAGCGAGCCGTCACGCTTCATCGACGAAGTGCCCGCGGAACTCGTCGACCGCGAAATGCCGGCCTTCACGTCGAACTATCAGAGCAAGTTTTCACATTACGAGTTCAAGACCAATCCCTACGGTCACGGCCGGGGCAGCAAGGCGCGGGAGGCACCGACGCCGACGTATGCCTACGAAGACGAGGATCAGACCAGCGGCATGGCCTTGACGCTCGGTGCACGCGTGCGGCACCCGCAATTCGGTGTCGGGACGGTGTTGAGCGTGGAGCGGCTGGATGACGACACCAAGCTTGTGGTGCGATTCACTACCGTCGGCACCAAGACGTTGCGCGCCAAATTCGCGCGCCTGGAGCCGGCGTAGCCTGAGCAGCTTCCCATCGAACTGACGGGCCATGAAATCACAGGGATCGGTTTACGTCGCGGTCGTGTTCGCGGCTTTGGTCGGCTACTTTACCTATCAGTGGTGGTTCAACCCCACACGCGATGTGAAGCGGCGGCTCGGCGACGTCGCAGAGTCGCTGTCGATGCCGCCCAACGAGACGGACATGGATCGACTGGCTCGTCTCGCGAAGCTGCGCCGCTACCTGGCCAACGACGTCCACGTCCGCATCGGCACCGCTCCAGAGATCACGTCGCGCGACATGGCGCTCGGCGTCGTTTCCGGTGTGCGGCCTCCAGCTGGGGGATGGGAGATCGCGTTTGCCGACGCCCAGATTGTGATGGAGTCGAAGACGACGGCGCATGCGTTCGTCAGCGTCGAGATCACCACGCGCGACGCGCAGGATCAGCCGTCAATCGATTCCCGGGACGCGAGCATCAATCTCGCCAGGCAGGACGGCGAGTGGGTTGTGACGCGGGCCGAAGCAACCGAGATTCCGGTCGCGCGTTAGGCTTCGTTCGGTTCGTCTGGTTCGTCCGGTTCGGATGATTCGCCAGGTTCGGTTGGTTCCACTGTTGCTTCGCCCGCAGCGCCCGCCGACGGAGTGGCGGTTCCACCCGTCACGACTTCCTCTTCCTTTTCGAGCAACCGGGCGATCGACACGACCTTGTCGTTCTCCTCGAGATCGATGATCGTCACGCCCTGCGTCGCTCGTCCGATCGAGCGCACATCATCGGTCACCATGCGGAGGATCATGCCCTGCTGGGTGATGACGAGCAGCTCGTCGCCCTGCTGCACGTACGAGACCCCGACCACAGGACCGTTGCGCTCTGACGTCGTAATGTTGATGACACCGACGCCGCCGCGCGACTGGACGCGATACTCGTCGATTTCGGTGCGTTTGCCGTAGCCGAGTTCGGTCACTGTCAGGATCGTCCCGCCAGGCTTCACCACTTCCATACCGACGACGATGTCGTCGTCTCGCAGCGAAATACCGCGGACACCGTAAGCCGTACGACCCATTGGGCGCACGTCGGTTTCCTCGAACCGGATCGCCATCCCGTCGCGCGAGCCGATGAACACTTCACCGGTGCCGTCGCTCTGCTGCACGGTGATCACCGCGTCGCCATCCTCGACGCCCATCGCGATGATGCCACCGGCGCGCGGGTTGCTGAACGCCTCGAGTGAGGTTTTCTTGACCACGCCCTTCAGCGTGCCCATCACGACGAAACGATCTTCAGGAAATTCCTTGACCGCGAGCGTCGCGGCGATTTTCTCGCCCGGTTCCATCGACACCAGATTCGCGATCGACTTGCCCTTGCCGTCAGGTCCGACGTCGGGAATCTCGTGGACCTTGAGCCAGTAGGCACGGCCGCGGTCGGTGAAGATCATGATGTAGGCGTGGGTGGACGCCACGAACAAGTGGCTGACGAAGTCCTCCTCGCGCGTACGCATGCCGATGCGACCCTTGCCGCCGCGGCGCTGATTCCGGTAGGTCGAAATCGCCGTGCGCTTGATGTAGCCGGTGTTGCTGACGGTGATCGCCATGTCTTCCTCGACGATCAGTTCCTCGATGCTCAGCTCACCCGACTCGCCTTCGATCACTTCGGTGCGGCGATCGTCGCCGTAGCGATCGCGGACTTCCTTCAGCTCGTCAACGATGATCTGCATCAGCAGGCGTTCGCTCGCCAGAATCGCGCGCAGGCGCTCGATCGTCTTGAGCAGATCGGCGAGCTCGTCGAGAATCTTCTGCCGCTCGAGTCCGGTCAGACGCTGCAGCTGCATGTCGAGGATCGCCTGCGACTGGATCTGCGACAGCGCGAACTGGGTCATCAGGCCGTCGCGCGCTTCGGGGACCGTCTTGGCGGCGCGGATCAGGGCAATCACCGCGTCGATGTGATCGAGCGCAATCTTCAATCCCTCGAGGATGTGGTAGCGCGCCTCGGCCTTTCGCAGGTCGAACTCGGTGCGGCGCCGCACGACGTCCCGGCGGAAATCGACAAATGTCTCGATCAGCTCGAGCAGGGTCATCACCTTGGGACGACCGCCCACGATCGCCAGCATGATGACGCCGAAGCTCATTTGCAGCTGGGTGTGCTTGTAGAGATTGTTGAGCACGACCTCTGGCGTCTCGCCGCGCTTCAGTTCGACGACGATGCGCATGCCATCCCGATCCGATTCGTCGCGGAGATCGGAAATGCCCTCGATGACCTTGTCGCGCACCAGGTCGGCGATCCGTTCGATGACCTTTGCCTTGTTGACCTGATACGGGATCTCGGTGACGACGATCGACTGGCGGTCGCCCTTCTTGTTGGCTTCGATCTCCGACTTGGCGCGCATCGTGATCGAGCCGCGGCCGGTCATGTAGGCCTCGACCGAGCCCTGACGGCCGATGATGTAGCCGCCGGTCGGAAAGTCCGGCGCGGGCACGAGACGAATCAGGTTGCGGAGTTTGTCGGCGCGAGTGACGGTCGTCCCGGGATCGGCGAAGTAAGTGTTGTCGATCAGCCAGATGCAGGCATCGACGACTTCACGCAGGTTGTGCGGCGGGACGTTGGTCGCCATGCCGACGGCGATGCCGGCCGACCCGTTGACCAGCAGATTCGGGAACGGCGCCGGGAGAACGGTCGGCTCTTCGGTGGTCTCGTCGTAATTCGGTGTGAAGTCGACGGTCTCCTTGTCGAGATCCGTCATCATGTCGTCGGCGAGCGCCTTCAGCCGTGCCTCGGTGTAGCGCATCGCCGCCGGCCGGTCGCCGTCGATCGACCCGAAGTTTCCCTGACCGTCCACGGTCGGGTACCGCATGTTGAAGTCCTGGGCCAGACGAACCAGGGTGTCGTAGATCGAAGCATCGCCGTGGGGATGGAAATTGCCCATCACCTCGCCGACGATCTTCGCGCACTTGCGATAGCCGCGTCCCGCCGAGAGGCCCATCGTCTTCATGCCATACAGCACACGGCGATGCGCGGGTTTGAGCCCGTCGCGCGCGTCGGGCAGCGCTCGTCCCACGATCACGCTCATCGCGTAATCCATGTACGAGCGCTTCATCTCGTCTTCGATGTTGATCGGATTGGTGTGCAGGGCGAAGTCGGTCATTCTGTGTTGTGGTCGCGGTGCCGTAGGGGAGGAGCTTGCTGCTCCCCGGGCCGACGCAAGGTCGGCCTCGACGTGTTACACGTCCAGGTTCTTGACATCCAGCGCGTTGTCCTCGATGAACTTGCGTCGCGGTTCGACCTGGTCGCCCATCAGCGTCGTGAACATCAGGTCGGCTTCGGTGTGATCCTCTGCCTGCACCTTCAGCAGCGTCCTGACCGTCGGGTCCATCGTGGTGGCCCAGAGTTGATCCGGATTCATCTCGCCAAGACCCTTGTAGCGGTTGATGGCGACGCCCTTCTTGCCGGCGTCGATGAAGTACTCGACCAGCTCGTCGAGTGAATGCAACGTGACATCGGGCGTCGGCGCCTTGCTCCGTGCAGCGGCCGGCTTTGGCTCGGCGGCGGCATCCTCCGCCTCCTCCGGTTCGGTCGTGCCGCCTGTCGAAACCACGATGTCGCCGGCCAGGGTCGGAATGTCGCGGTGGTTCGCCAGTAGCGTCCGGTACTCGCCAGCGGTGACGAAGTCGACGCCGATCGTGTGTTGCCGCGGATAGCCGCTCGAGCGATCCTCGATCTGCAGCTGATAGCGGTTGTGCTCTTCGTCCCGCTGAACCGTCACCGTTCGCGTCGGCATCGTCAACTGCCGCGCGACTCCCTCGAGCTTGTCCTTGTCGGCGAAATACTCGCGGTCGGCGCCGGCGGAGAGCAATGCTTCGACGATCTCGCGCGGATGTCCCCGCCGCTCGACCGTCTGGAGGAACTTCTGGTGAGCGATCATCCGCTGCAGCAGCTTCTCGAGCTCGGCGCCGGCAATCTCGCGCCCGGTGCTCGGAATGCGTACGACGCGGGCTTCGACCGAGCGCCTGATCAGGAACGTTTCGAGATCCCGCTCGTCCTTGATGTAGGTTTCCGATTTGCCGCGCTTGGCGCGGAACAACGGCGGCTGCGCGATGTAGATGTAACCGTTCTCGATCACCTGCGGCAGCTGCCGATAGAAGAACGTCAGCAGCAGCGTGCGGATGTGCGAGCCGTCCACGTCGGCGTCCGTCATGATGATGATGCGGTGATACCGCAGCTTCTCGAGGTTGAAATCCTCGGCGCCGATGCCGCAGCCGAGCGCCGCGATCATGGTCTTGATTTCGTCGCTGCTCAACATCTTGTCGAACCGGGCCTTCTCGACGTTGAGAATCTTGCCCTTGAGCGGCAGGATGGCCTGGAAGCGGCGATCGCGGCCCTGCTTGGCTGATCCGCCTGCCGAGTCACCTTCGACGATGTAGAGCTCGCAGAGGGCCGGGTCACGCTCCTGGCAATCGGCCAGTTTCCCCGGCAGCGAACTGCCGTCGAGCGCGCCTTTGCGCCGCACCAGGTCGCGAGCCTTGCGAGCGGCCTCCCGAGCCCGGGCGGCGTCAATCGCCTTGCCGATGACCCGGCGTGCGATGGCAGGGTTATCTTCGAGAAACGCACCGAGCCGGTCGTTGACGATGGTTTCGACGATGCCTTTGACCTCGGTGTTGCCGAGTTTCGTCTTGGTCTGACCTTCGAACTGCGGATGCGGAATCTTGACGCTGATGACCGCGGTGAGTCCCTCGCGGATGTCCTCGCCGGACACGCTTTCCTTCAGGTCCTTGGCGAGATTGTTCTTGGTCGCGTAGGTGTTGATGGTCCGCGTTAACGCCGCCTTGAAACCCGAGAGGTGGGTGCCGCCCTCGTGCGTATTGATGTTGTTGGCGAAGGCGTAGATGGTTTCGCTGTAACTGTCATTCCACTGCAGTGCGATTTCGGCGTCGATGCCCTCGCGTTCGCCGCGCATGTAAATCGGCTTCTCGTTCACCAGCGCCTTGTTGGTGTTGAGGTGGGTGACGAACGAGACGATGCCGCCTTCGTAGTGAAAATGATGCTGCTTCCCGTCGCGCTCATCGTCGAGCGTGATGGTGATGCCGCCGTTCAGGAACGCCAGTTCGCGCAGACGCTGCGCGAGGATGTCGAAGCTGAACGCCACGGTCTCGAAGATCTGCGAGTCCGGCTTGAAGGTGACTTTGGTGCCGCGGCGCTTCGTGGTCCCGGTGATGTCGAGACCGCCGGTCGGGGTGCCGCGCTCATAGCTCTGTTGATAGACCTGGCCATTGCGCCAGATTTCGAGGTCGAGCGTTTCCGAAAGGGCGTTGACCACCGACACGCCGACACCGTGCAGGCCGCCCGACACCTTATAGCTGTCGTTGTCGAACTTGCCGCCGGCGTGCAGCACGGTCAGCGCAACTTCTGCCGCCGACTTGCCGCTGGCGTGAAGGTCGGTCGGGATGCCGCGGCCGTTGTCGATGACCGTGACCGAGCCGTCGATATGGATCGTAACGTTGACCTGGTCGCAGAAGCCGCCCAGCGCTTCGTCAATCGAGTTGTCGACGATCTCGTAGACGAGATGGTGCAGACCCGCGGCACCGGTCGATCCGATGTACATCGCGGGCCGCTTGCGGACGGCCTCGAGCCCCTCGAGCACCTTGATCTTGTCGGCGCCGTAGTCCTCGCTCGCGCCCTGGCCGCCGTAGCCGCCCTCGCCGTTGCCATTGCTGGCGGCGACATCTGGCGTCAGCGATTGTTCGGGCGTGTCTTGTGATCGGTCGGTATGTTCCACGTTGTTTGTCAGACCCGCATCGGCATGATCACGTAGGTGTAGTCGTAGCCGTCGGCGCCCACGGGCTTCATAACCGCCTGGCTGACCTCGTCCTTGAGCTCGAGCGACACGACGTCGGTCGAGACCGCCGCCAGAAAGTCGAGCACGTATTGCGCGTTGAAGCAGATCTGCATGCCGCTTCCGCTGTACTCGACCGGCAGCGTTTCCTTCGCCTCCCCCAGTTCAGGGCTGCTCGACGTGACGTCGACCTTCCCCTTTTCGATCTGGATCTTCACGGCGCGCGATCGTTCGTTCGACAGCAGCGCGACGCGTTTAATCGCGCTGGTCAGGCGATCGCGCTCGAACTCGATGTGCTTGTCGTTGCCCTTGGGGATCACCCGCTCGTAGGCTGGAAACTGACCGTCGATCATCCGCGAGATCAGCAGGCGTTCGCCAACCTGAAAAAACAAGTGATTCTCGCCGCGCTCATAGATGATGTCGCCGTCGCCTTCGGTCATCAGGCGGCCGAGTTCGCCCAGCGTTTTTTTCGGGAGGATGGCCTTGTTTTCTTCTGCGTCTTTCGCGCCCTTGCCGTCGCGGGCCACCGTCACCAGCGCCAGCCGATGACCGTCAGTGGCGACCAGGTTCATCTCCGTGGCTTTCAGCACGAACTGCGCGCCATTCAGGAAATACCGAGTGTCCTCGCCGGTGATGGCGAACTGCGTCTTGGCGACCATCTCACGCAGGGCTGCGCGCGGCAACGTCGCGGTTGGCGCCCCGCCGGACTCCGGCAGCGTTGGAAAATCCTCGCGGGGCAGCGTCTGCATCCGCGAATCGAACCGGTCGGCCGCGATCTTCACGCCGCCCTTGTCTTCGGTAACGCGGATGTCGGTTTCCGGAAGCGACTTGACGATCTCGAAGAATTTCTTGGCCGGAAGCGTCAGGGATCCAGGCTTGGTGACCGTGGCCGTGCATTTACTGCGCAATCCGACTTCGAGATCGGTCGCAAGAAACGAGACCTGATCGCCTTTGGCTTCGAGCAGGACGTTCGCGAGAATCGGGATCGTATTCTTTCGCTCGACGATTCCCTGGAAAAGTTGCAGTTCTCGCAGAAGGTCGTTCTTGCGGACGACGATTTCCATGGCTTTGCTGACCTCGAAAAGAGCGGATGACGGGCGCTCGCGATCCCCAAAGGATAGGAGAGATTCGAGAATATGAAATTATATAGGAAGAAGGGGCGTGTTGAAAAGCGGGCCGCGCCTGTTAGTGCTTGTTTTTGAGCAAGTTAGCTTGTGTAAAAAATGTGCTCGGAAAACCGACCTTTCGCGACCGTTTCGCGGCCCGGAAATCGACCCCATCCATCATGCACAGGCCCTGATTGAGCGACCTGTGGAAAACCGCAACCCTACCTGAATCCTTCGAGGAAATTGCCGATCAAGGTGTTGAAATCCTGGTCCTTTTTTCTCAGGTCTTCGATCTTCCGAATCGAATGGATCACGGTCGAATGATGTTTGCCGCCGAAACTCCGACCGATTTCGGGAAGCGACGCGTGGGTCAATGCCTTGCACAGATACATCGCGATCTGTCGAGGCTTCGACACTGACTTCGCGTTGTTCCTCGATTTGAGATCCATCATCTTCAGGTTGTAGTAGTCGGCGACGAATTTCTGAATGATCTCGATCGTGACCGCCTTCTGCTCATGGTCGATGATGTTCTTGAGCACTTCGTGAGCCAAGGTCAGCGTGATCTCCTGTCCCGTCAGTGACGCGTAGGCGATCAGCCGGATCAGCGATCCCTCGAGCTCACGGATGTTCGACTTGATCTTGCCGGCGATGTACATCGCGACGTTGTCGGGCAGCGGCACCGCCTCGGTTTCCGCCTTCTTCTTCAGAATCGCGACCTTGGTCTCGAGATCGGGCGACTGGATATCGGCGATCAGGCCCCACTCGAAACGCGATCGCAGACGCTCCTCGAGCGCCGGAATTTCGTGCGGCGGACAGTCGCTGCTGAAAACCAGCTGCTTCTGTGAGTCGTAAAGCGCATTGAAGGTGTGGAAAAACTCGGTTTGCGTGCCTTCCTTGCCGGCGAGAAACTGGATGTCGTCGACCAGGAGCACGTCCACCGAACGATACCGCTCGCGGAAATCGAGCGACCGGTCGTAGCGCACCGCGTTGATCATCTCGTTCATGAAGCGCTCGGACGAGATGTAGGTCAGTTTCAAGTTGCGGTCGTGCTGCAGAACGTATTGACCGATCGCATGCATCAGGTGGGTCTTGCCGAGCCCGGCGCCGCCGTAGATGAACAGCGGGTTGTAGGATCGGGACGGCGCCTCCGCAACTGCCCGACAGGCCGCGTGCGCGAACTGGTTCGACGATCCGACGATGAACGAGTCGAAGGTGTAGCGGGGATTCAGTCCCGCGGCGCCTGGCGGAGCGGAGGCGGGCGGTCCAGCTTCGAACGCCGCGGCCTCTTCCTCGGGGCTCAGCGCGATGATCGGCGCGTCGGCCTGCGCATCGGTTACGAAGTTCACGACGAGGTGCGGCCGCTTCAATTCCGAGGTCGCCTCGGCGATCACGCCCGCGTAGTGCTTGGTCAGCCAGTCCTTGAACAGGGCGTTCGGCACCCGCACCGTCACGGTCGAGCGGTCGTCGGCGACGTACATGGTGGGACGGAACCAGGTATAGAAGCTATGCCGGTTCACCTTGGTTTCGATGCGCGCGAGAATCTCGTCCCAGAGGTTCATTTCTACTCAGTAACACCGTGCGTATTCGATAGACCTTCGCCTTTCGAGACACGCCGATTTTTCACAAGTTCCGTCCGTAGATCGCAAGAAAGCCCAATGATTCAGCCTGTGCCGACTCTTGCGACGCATGGGATCCGCGAATTTCCACAGTTTTTTCCACAGGTGTGGAAAACTTTGGGGAGAGACCAAAGGCAGCATGCGATTGTGGCGGATGGATCGATTCGAGAAGGCCGCAGAATGTAGCACACTCGGCGCGCATTGACACCCCTCCGATGCGTTCGCTAACATTGAAGGTTCGTTTAATCCGAAGGGACAGACATGGCAAAGGGTGTTCGCACGTTTCAGCCCAATACGCGCCACCGGAAGCGCACGCATGGGTTTCTGGTTCGCATGAGTACGAAGAACGGCCGTCTGGTGCTCAAACGTCGCCGCGCCAAGGGCCGGAAGCGTCTGACCGTCAGCAGCGAATAAAGCAAGGCTCTGGTTCCGTGAGATTCCGATCAGCCGAGCGCATTCGTCGGCGCGCGGAATTTCAAACGGTCTATGCCCGCGGCGTCCGTGTTCACAGCCGCTACAGCACGGTGTTCATCCTCTCAAACGAAGGCGGGGTCGGGCGCCTGGGAATAGCCGCTACCAAGAAATTGGGCGGCGCCGTCCAGAGAAATAGAGCTAAACGACTGATTCGAGAGGTTTTCCGTCGTAACAAGATCGCCAATGGGTTCGACGTCGTCGTCATCCCCAAGCGTGAATTGCTCGACGCCAGCCTGAGCACCCTTGAAACCGATTACCGCACCTTACTCGAGCGACGGCTCCGCCATGCGCGATGAACGGTCGATCGCCGTCCGCGCCGCGCTGACCACCATTCGAGGCTACAAGATATTTATTTCGCCGTACTTTAGAGGCTCCTGCCGCTTCCTGCCTTCGTGTGCGGACTATGCCGCCGAAGCCATTGGGCGGCACGGTCTCATCCGGGGCGGTTGGCTGGCGGCCAGGCGTCTTACTCGATGCCACCCGCTTTGTGCTGCTGGTCACGACCCAGTGCCGTCCTAAATGGAAAAACGCGTTCTCCTCGCCATTTTTCTGGCGTTTATCGTCCTGTACGGCTGGCAGACCTTCTTCGTGAAGCCAGCGCCGAAACCGGCGGCCGGGTCCGTCTCCGCAACGACGGGCGCAAGCGCAACGGCGCAGGCTGGCGCGGCTGCGTCGGTCGTGACCAGCGCCAATCCGCTCGCACCGATCGATTCAGCGGCGCCGGCTGCACCGACGGTCGTCGGCGAGTCGGCCGAGCGCGACGTGCGCGTGGAAACCGAGGACGTCATCGCCGTCTTCACCAACCGCGGCGCGCGGCTCAAAAGCTGGCGCTTGAAGCACTACCTCAACGCTGAGCGCCAACCTCAGGAACTCGTCGATCACGAACTCGCCTCGCAGCCGTATCCGTTCACGCTCAAGACCGCGAACGACGCCCTCACCTCGACGTTGAACAGCGGTTTGTTCACCGTCACTGGCGCGCCTGACGGGATCGCCGATTCGCCAGTGGACCTGAAGTTCGAATATCAGAACAGCGCCGGTCTTCGCGCCGTCAAGCAGTTTCACATCAAGCCCTCGTCGTACATCGTTTCGTTCCAGGCAACGGTTACCGATGGCGATCGTCCGGTTGCCTCGTCCATCGTCTGGGGACCGGCGATGGGCGACGTCGGCGAAGTGAGCCGCTACACGATTAAAGCCGAAGGCCTCTTGTTCCAGAACGAGAAGGTGCTGCGGCTGGCGGCGAAAGACGTCGCCAAACAGCCGGTCTACGAAGGCGATTTCAAGTACGTCGGCGTAGACGACAACTACTTCATGACGACGGCGCTGGCGCCCGGACCGGCCAAGGTGTCTTACGAGCAGGTCGTGGTTCCCGCGCCGGCCGGTTCGAAGGACGCTCCTCGCGAGCTGATGTCGTATACGCTCTAGCCGCAACCGGATGTTGCGGTCAACTTCTTCGTCGGGCCGAAGGATTTCGACGTGTTGTCGGCGATTGGCCCGGACGTCGCGCGCGGCATCAATTTCGGCATGTTCACGATCATCGTCGTGCCGCTGTTGAAGTCGCTGAAGTGGGTCAACGGTTTCATCGGCAACTACGGCTGGTCGATCATCATCCTGACCATCATCATCAACCTGATGATGTTCCCGTTGCGGCACAAGAGCATGGTGTCGATGCGGAAGATGCAGGAGATCCAGCCGCAGGTGAAGGCGATTCAGGATCGCTACTCGAAGATGAAGGCGACCGATCCGAACAACAAGATGAACACCGAGCTGATGGCGCTCTACAAGGAGCGCGGCGTCAACCCGGCGAGCGGCTGCGTGCCGATGATTCTCACGTTCCCGTTCATCTTCGCGTTCTACGCGTTGCTGTCGACCGCGATTGAGCTGCGCGGCGCGCCATTCATCGGCTGGATCCACGACCTGTCGGCGCACGACCCCTATTTCGTGACGCCGATCCTGATGGGCATCAGTCAGGTGTGGCAGCAACGCCTCGCACCGGCGACAGGGATGGATCCTGCGCAGCAGAAGATGATGCTCGTGATGCCGGTATTCTTCACGTTCCTCTTCCTGTGGTATCCGTCCGGCGTGGCGCTCTACTGGCTCGTCAACAACGTCTGGGCGATTGGCCAGCAGTACACCACGAACTACCTGATCGGACCGCCCACGGTCCGCGCAGTACGTCCGCCGGCGGAACGCCGGATGAAGCGCGTCGGCCACGGCAAGACCGACGCGGCAGCTGGCGAATCGTAAAGGTTATGAACACAACGCCCATCGTCGATTTCCTCAACCGCGTCACTGCCGCGCTCGCGATCACCGCCACCGTGGCGGTCGAAGAGACCGCCGATGGTCCCCGCCTGAACATCACCGGCGAGGAAGCGGAGCTTCTGGTGCGGCATCGCGGCGAACCCATCAAAGCGCTGGCCCACATCGTCGACATGTCGTACGGTCGATCGCTCGAAGGCGAACAGCGCGTGTTCGTGGACGCACTCGAGTATCGCAAAGGCAAGGACGTCGAATTGCGATCGATGGCGAAGTTTCTCGCGCAGAAGGTGGCCGACACCGGGATGGATCAGCAGATGGGTCCGCTGAATCCGTACGAGCGGCGCATGGTGCACATGGCGGTTGCCGAAGTGCCTGGCATCACCACCGAAAGCGTCGGCGACGCGTTCCTGAAGACGGTATTGATTTCGCGGAAGTAAGGGTGGTCTGGGCCTCGCGGCCGCAGCCCATGTCGTTTTCCACGCAAGACACCATCGTTGCGATCGCCACACCACCAGGGCGAGGCGGTATCGGTGTAGTACGCATCGCCGGACCAGACGCGCTCGCAGTCTCTCAGCGTCTCATCATTGGCTCCGCTCCGCTGCAACCTCGCCATGCGACGTTCACGAAGATTCGACTCAACCTGGATACTTCTGCACGAAGCGATTCGCTCGATCACATCGTTGCGATCTATTTCCCTGCTCCGCACTCCTACACCGGCGACGATATCGTGGAGTTGAGCGCGCACGGCAGCCCGGTTGTCCTCCGTACAATCGTGACACTGTCAATCGAACTTGGCGCGCGTCTGGCGGAGCCGGGCGAATTCACATTGCGCGCCTTCCTCAATGGACGAATCGATCTGCCGCAGGCGGAAGCGGTCGCGGATCTGATCGACGCCGTGACGCCGCTGCAGGCACGCGCCGCCTTCGATCAACTTGATGGCACGCTCACACGGGCGATCGCCGAAATCGACGCGGCGCTGTTCGCCTTCATCGCGCAGCTCGAAGCCTCGATCGACTTTCCAGACGAGGGTTATCACTTCGTCGAGCCACGGAAGCTGACTCGCGATATCGATGCACTCATCGCGCGCACTGAGACGCTGCTCGCCGGCGCACAGCGTGGCCGTCTGATTCGCGAGGGATTGCAGGTTGCGATCGTCGGTGCGCCTAACGTCGGCAAATCGAGCCTGTTCAATGCCCTGGTCGGCGCGTCGCGGGCGATCGTTGCCGATGCGCCTGGGACGACCCGCGATCTCGTCACCGAGGTCGTGGACATCGAGGGGTTGCGCGTGACCCTGGTCGACACTGCGGGCCTGCGTGAGACGACCGACGCGGTTGAAACAGAGGGAGTCGCGCGTTCGCATCAGGTCAGCGCGACCGCGGATCTGGTGGTGACGGTACTGGATTGGACTTCGGAAAACGCCTGTCAAACTACTGATAATAAAGGGTTTGCTGTCGTCAATAAGTGTGACGTCCCTGGCGCGTGCAGCTCCCGGGATGCGCTATTTGTGTCGGCGAAGACGGGCGAGGGAATCGACAATCTGCGGCGCGCAATCGTCGAAGCGCTCGATGTCGATCGGTTTCGCGATTGTCCGGGAATCACCAACGTGCGTCATATCGCGTTGGTCCAGCGGACGCGGGACGCACTCATTCGCGCCAGATCGGCAGCGAGCGTCGAGGGCGGCTCGATGTCCGAGGAATTCGTGCTCGCCGATCTGCAGGAGGCGCGCGCGGCGCTCGAGGAAATCACCGGCAGAAAGGCGTCGGACGAACTTCTCGCGCACATTTTCTCCCGCTTCTGTATTGGCAAATAGCGTAGGTTGACGTTGATGAAGACCGGGTTCGATGTGATTGTGATCGGCGCGGGACACGCAGGATGCGAGGCCGCATTTGCGGCGGCGCGACTGGGTGCCCACGTCGGGCTGTGCACGCTGACCCTGGACACGGTGGCGCACATGCCCTGCAATCCGGCGGTAGGCGGCACCGCGAAGGGGCACCTGGTGCGCGAGATCGACGCGCTCGGAGGCCTGATGGGCCGCGCGATCGATGCGACCGGTATTCAATTCAAGCTGCTCAATCGCAGCCGCGGTCCGGCGGTCTGGTCACCGCGGGCACAGGCGGACAAGAAGGTCTACGGAAAATGGGTCAAGGCGGCGCTCGAGGGCGAACCCAACGTTGAGTGGCTGATCGGGCGTGCGGGCCGGATTCTGGTCGACAACCATCGCGTGACCGGGCTCGCCCTCGAAGCTGGGGACGTCTACGGCTGCCGCGCAGTGGTGGTGACGACCGGCACGTTCCTGAACGGACTCGTCCACATTGGGCCCGAGCAGCGGCCATCCGGTCGCGCTGGAGAGCCGCCATCGCGCGATCTCGCCGGATCTCTCAAGGGATTCGGCTTCGAGTGGGGTCGCCTGAAGACGGGAACTCCGCCGAGGCTCGATCGCGCCAGCATCGACTTTGACCGTCAGGTGGCCAATGGGACGTTTGTTGTGGAGCATGGCGACGATCCACCAGTTCCCTTCTCGTTTCTGTCCGCTCCGATTGAACGCCCGCAGATCGCGTGTCACCTGCTCCACACGAATGACCGTGTCCGCGACCTGGTCCGGGCGAACATCGCTCGGTCGCCGTTGTTCAACGGTCAGATTCAGGGCATCGGTCCGCGCTACTGCCCGTCTCTCGAGGACAAGATCGTTCGTTTCCCGGACAAGGAGCGTCACCAGATTTTTCTAGAGCCTGAGGGTCTGGAGGCCCGCGAGATTTACGTCAATGGCTTCTCGATGTCTCTCCCCCGCGACGTGCAAACCGATTTGGTGCACGCGCTCCCGGGTCTCGAGGACGCGGTGCTCCTTCGTCCTGGCTATGCAGTCGAATACGACTTCATTCAACCGACCGAGCTCACGAGACGGCTCGAAACGAAGCGATTCGCCGGACTCTTCCTTGCCGGCCAGATCAACGGCACGTCCGGCTACGAGGAGGCAGCCGCGCAGGGTCTGATTGCTGGTGCGAACGCGGCTTGCGCGGCAGTCGGTGGCCCTGGAATCGAACTGCGGCGAGACGAGGCATACATCGGCATCCTGATTGACGACCTGATCACGAAGGGATGCCTCGAGCCTTACCGGATGTTCACGTCCCGCGCGGAGCATCGGCTGCTTCTGCGGATCGACAATGCCGATTTTCGCCTTACGCCTCGCGGACGTGAAGTCGGACTCGTGGACGATGAGCGGTGGGATCGGTTCGTCTCGCGGCGAGGACGATTCGAGAAGAATCTGGAAGTTCTGCAGTCCACGCTCGTCCGGAGTCCGTCTGGTGACAGTCTTCCCGCCAGCCAGCTCCTGAGGCAGCCCGAAGTTCGCCTCGCGGACCTGCTGGCGGAGAATCGTCTCCCGCGTTTTTCGATCGAGCCGTCCGAGTCCTCCTTCGACATCGCGAGCGCCGAAACGACCGTCAAATACGAAGGTTACCTTCGTCGTCAGGAGAGCGAAATCGAGCGTTCCCGCAAAGACGAGCGACGGCGGATCCCGTTGGATTTTGCGTTCGACCGCGTTCCGGGACTGTCGCGCGAAGTCGTGCAGCGACTCGAGCAGGTGCGACCGGACACACTGGGTCAGGCGCTCAGAATCCCTGGGGTAACGCCGGCTGCGGTTGCTGTGCTGGGCGCTTTCGTCGGCCGCCCGTTGCCATCTCGAGCGTGACTACGCCAGAGTTTCGGGACCGCCTCGCTCGACGGACGCGTTTTGCAAAGGCGCCGCTGACTGTGCCGATGCTGGATCCGCTGGAGGCATACCTCAGGCTACTCACCCACTGGAACGCGAAGATCAATTTGACGGCGTTACCGCTCGATCCACCGACCGATCAGACGTTCGACCGCCTGCTGGTCGAGCCGCTTGGCGCCTCGCGTCACATCGAGGACAGGCCACTCGTCTGGTTCGACTTGGGGTCCGGCGGGGGCTCTCCCGCGATTCCCATGAAAATCGCCAGGCCGGTGCTGAATCTCACGATGGTCGAGTCCAAAGAGCGAAAGGCCGCCTTCCTTCGAGAAGCTATCCGCACGCTTGACCTCACGAATTCTAACGTCCGAAACGAGCGATTCGAGGATCTCGCTGAGGATCCCACGCTCGTCGGGAACGTAGATTTGGTCACGGTTCGGGCCGTAAAAACTGATGCCGGACTCTTTGAGACAGCGGCCAAACTGCTCAGAGAAGGCGGCCGGCTGTTCTTGTTCCGCCCTGCGCATGATCCGAGCGCAAACCCAAACGGCTTCAAGCTGATCAATACGGCAAAGCTGGCAGAGGTCCCCCCATCGTTTCTGTGCATTTACAACCGCGTGTTCCACGTGGAACAAAGGCGTTGACGGGATCGGGGAGGTCCCGTATCCTCGTTCACGCCCCGGCAAAATCGACAACGGACACACAATAGGGTATGTAACCAAATGGCCCGGATCATTGCCGTAGCAAATCAAAAGGGCGGCGTCGGAAAAACCACCACCACCATTAATCTGGCGGCTTCATTGGCCCTCGGCGATCAGCGCGTCCTGCTCGTCGATGTTGACCCGCAAGGCAACCTGACCAGCGGCGTGGGCCAGAAGGGCCGCGCGTCCGACGCCGGCACCATCTACGCGGCGCTGACCTCGACTGAAGCCACCACCGACGCTCACCCCTACGCGATACCGACGGGGGTCGAGCGGGTGATGCTGATCCCCGCCGATCGAAATCTCACCGGTGCCGAAATCGAAATGGTTCCGCTGGCGCGGCGCGAGGAACGATTGCGCTTGCTCCTCGAATCGGTCCGCAACGATTTCGATTACATCTTCATCGACTGCCCGCCGTCGCTCGGGTTGCTGACGCTGAACGCGCTGGTCGCCGCCGACGCAGTGTTGATTCCATTGCACTGCGAATACTTCGCCCTCGAGGGACTCGCCGATCTCGTCGGCACGATGCGCCGTGTGCGGGCCGCGCTCAACCCGGGACTCGATATCGAAGGCGTGCTGCTGACGATGTTCGACGAGCGCACGAACCTGGGGCAACAGGTCGCCACCGATGTGCGCGAGTTCTTCAAAGAAAAAGTGTTCCGCACGGTGATTCCGCGCAACGTCCGTCTCGGCGAGGCGCCAAGCCATGGGATGCCGGTCATCCTGTACGACGTCAAATCGCGAGGCGCCGAAGCGTATCTCGCTCTCGCGCGCGAAGTCCTCGCCCGCTCGGCTGCGACCGCCGCGTAGACACAGGCAGCCTCGGGCTTCGTGCTTTCGCGGTTGCGTTTCATCGGTAACCACATGGAAAAACGTCCCGCTCTCGGAAAAGGTCTCAGCGCACTGATTCCTGACGCACCCGAAGCTCCGCGCGCGCTGCCCATCGAAGCCGACATTGATCGGCTGGCACCGAACGACTTCCAGCCGCGGGCAACCGTGGACGATGCGCGCCTGCAGGAGCTCGCGCAGTCAATCAAGGCCAACGGCATCATCCAGCCGATCGTCGTTCGCCGAATAGGTGATCGTTTCCAGATCATTGCCGGTGAACGTCGCTGGCGGGCGGCGAAGCTGGCGGGAATGCTGCGCGTGCCGATTGCGGTGAAGGAGTTCACAGCCGGCAACGAGCGATCGCTGCTGGAAATGGCCTTGATCGAAAACATCCAGCGCGAAAACCTCAACCCCATCGAGGAAGCACTCGCCTACCAGCGGCTCGCGGACGAATTTCATCTGAGGCAGGAGGACATCGCATCAGCGGTCGGAAAAGACCGGGCCACGGTCGCCAATCACATCCGCTTGCTGCGTCTCCCCGAAGAAGTTCGCGCCGAGCTGTCCACCGGACGCCTGACGATGGGCCACGCGCGCGCCCTTCTGTCGCTGGCAGATGAAGCCGACCAACGACGCATGGCGCGGGACGTCATCGCGCGGTCGCTGTCGGTGCGCGAAACCGAATCGCTCGTGAAGAAGATCGTGGAACAAGGCTCGCCGCACGAAGCGCGCCCCGTGTCGGAGCCGAAGCCGACCGACGTCCATACGCGCGCCGCCGAAGAGCGCCTCCGCTTTCTCCTCGGCACGCACGTCCGCATCGTTCGCCACGGCGAACGCGGGCGCATCGAGATCGATTTCGTTTCCGAAGACGAATTGATCCGGATTTTCGAACAGCTCACCGAGAAATAGAACCCTGCACTCACACCGAAAGGAGGAACAAGTGACGAAGAGACTGACTCAGATGTCTTCCTGCGCCGGTTGAGCGAGCAAACTCGCCGCTGGCGAGCTCGCTCAGGTGCTGAGTGACATTCCCGCGTCCGTCGATCCCCGTGTCCTTGTCGACTTCAGGACGGCGGACGATGCGGGTGTGTACAAATGGGAAGCCGGACCGTCTCTGGTTCAGACTGTCGATTTCTTCACGCCGATCGTGGACGATCCCTACACCTACGGCCAGATCGCCGCGGCTAACGCAGTGAGTGACATCTACGCAATTGGCGGCCGTCCACTCACCGCCTTGGCCATCGCCGCTTTTCCAAAGGACGGACTCGAGCCGGGAACAATCGCCGCCATTTTCCGCGGCGGCATCGACAAACTGCGCGAAGCCGGGGTGGCGTTGCTCGGCGGTCACACCGTG